>NZ_JBVIGA010000010.1:0-266082 GCF_055571035.1 Streptomyces malachitofuscus
GTGGGGGGTGCGGGGACAGGGGGGGGGGGGGGGGGTGCTTCGCTTGTCTTCCCCCTCCCTCTTCCCGTGTTTGGGTGGGGTCAGTGGCGCCCCACCCCCCCCCTCCCCCCCCCCCCCCACCCCCTCCCCCCCCCCCCCCCCCCCCCCCCCCCCCCCGCGGCCTGGAACAACGCTTGAAGTGCTGAGAGAGCCTTGCGTGCTACTCCGGCTTCACGGCCTCGGAGTGCTTGTCCTTCCACGTGCCGCCCTCGACCTGGTAGGCGGTCATCATGGTGTTCGTGGTGTCGCCGAACTCGTCGAAGGAGACGGGGCCGGTCACGCCGTCGAACTTGACGTCGGCCATGGCCTCGAGGACCTGCTCGCGGCTGGGCAGCTTGTTGTCGTTCTTCTCGTAGGCGATCTTGACGGCCTGGATGATGGACCAGGTGGCGTCGTAGGTGCCGCCGCCGTAGGCCTCGTAGTCCTCCTCGTAACCCGCCTTCTCGTAGTCCGCGATGAACTTCTTGGCGGAGTCGAGCTTCTCCGTCGGCGCACCGACGGAGGTGGCGAGGTCACCCTGGGCCTTCTTGTTCAGCTTGATGAAGTCGGCGCTGAAGATGCCGTCG
This sequence comes from Streptomyces malachitofuscus, assembly GCF_055571035.1. Lineage (NCBI taxonomy): Bacteria > Bacillati > Actinomycetota > Actinomycetes > Kitasatosporales > Streptomycetaceae > Streptomyces > Streptomyces malachitofuscus. The sequence continues at coordinate 606 of NZ_JBVIGA010000010.1, forward strand.
CCGCCCATGAGGGGGATCTTGGCGCCGGCGTCCTTGATCTGCTGGCTCAGCGGACCTGCGGCCGGGTATTCACCGCCGTAGTAGACGGCCTTGGCGTTGGACTTCTTGACCTTGGTGGCCACGGCGTTGAAGTCGCGCTCCTCGGGGTTCACGTGGTCGGTGCCCACGATCTTGCCACCGAGCTTGGTGAAGGTGTCCTTGAAGGAGGCAGCGAGGCCGGCGCCGTACGTCTTCTGGTCGTCGATCAGGTAGACGTCCTTGATCTTCGCCGTGTTGAAGAGGAAGTTCGCGGCGAAGGCACCCTGGATGGCGTCGGTGGTGGCCGTACGGAAGAAGGTCTTGAACGGACGCTTCTTGTCGCCGCTCTTCCAGTTGTCGCCCTGGGTCAGCTCGGTGCCGGTGTTGGCAGGCGACACCTGCACCAGGTTGGCGTCGTTGAACGGCTTCTGCATCGACTGCGAGACGCTGGAGTTCAGCGGGCCGACGACGCCGAGAACGTCCTTGTCATTGATGAAGGAAACGGCGTTCTGCTGGCCGACCGAAGGCTGGGCCTGGTCGTCCTTGGCGTCGAGCTTGAAGGTGATGCCGTCGACCACCTTCTGAGCGTTCGCGTTCTTGACCGCGAGGTCGGCGGAGTTCCTGATACCCAGGCCAAGGGCCGAGAGGTCGCCGGTGAGCGGAGCGTCGAGACCGATGACGACGGTGGCGTTCTCACCGTCGCCACCGCCCTTGCTGTCGTCGCGCGAACCACAGGCAGTGAGGGTGAGTGCCCCCGCCGTCAGCGCGGCGGTGATGGCGATGAGCGAACGTTGACGCACGATCCAGTCCTTTCACCTGACAGCCGCTTCCCGGTGGAAGCGGCCGAGTCGAGCGCTGGGCCGACGTGACAATCGGGCTCCGCGGTGACTGGCCGTGACTCTAAGCGGGTGACGGGAACGTGGAGGAGAGTCTGGCCAAGGCTGTGACTCTCTTGTTATGACACGACGTATTGCAGAGCGGTACTGAGTGGGGGGAACAGAGGAATTCTCGCCGGTTTGCCCTGTCCGCATGGTGAGAAACCGCAGGACCTGGCGCGATGCGTTCAGGTGTATCAAGGGTTTTGGTGATTACCTGAAAACGTTGCTGCAGGCGACCTGTGGGGCACGAGGTGTGTCAGCGCCCGAAGCCTGAAGCCGTGGGCCTGCATTGCGTGCATATTACGTAGAGTTACGAACGGGAAAGACGGTGCGGCGCGCCCAGGCGCTTCTCGTGTTCCGTCTCCTGAGATCCGAAAGTCCTGCATACGGCCGGAGAATCCGGATTGCCGCGACCGGAGGGCCGGCCCTGTGGTGGGCTCGACTGTGAATCGTGAGTTCCGTTTCGGCTCCGGGGGGCTTTGGCCTGCATATTCAGGCGGGCAAAGGGCTATCGCCACGGCCGTTCGCTCGGTCCGCCGCCGTGATACCGATCGGCGCAGCCCTCCCGTACCTGACGGTCGATCACCTTCTGGGCCGCCGGCGTTCCTTGACGCTGTTGCACGGGCCGTGCTGCGGCCACGGCCTCGAGCAGGATGTTGTACTGGCCGTTGGACATCCCCATCTTCTGATAGTCGCCGTAATCGCGCCCGGCCAGCGCCTCACGGGACCAGTACGTCACGAGCTGTACACAGATCTCCTCGGGGGAGGTGGCGAGGGGGACGGGGGAGCTTGCGGCGGGTCTCGAGGCGGACGGCGATCCGGCGCCGGGCCCCTGGCAGCCGGCCGACGACGCGACGGTGCACAGCAGCGCGGCGGCGAGCAGCGGCGCGGCACCGCCACGGCGTGTGACGGTGCCGCGCGCCGCGCGCGGCCGAGGCGGGCGCTCCGGCCCCGTCCGTCGAGTGGACCCTCCCTGTCTCATGGTGTGAACGGTAAAGTTCCCGTCGGCCGACGGCAACGGTGTACGCGTCGGCCGCGGTGGCGGGCACGACGTGTGACACGCCGTCAGTTCCCTGGCCGCGTACGCCGAGGGCTCAGCCCGCCGCCCGCTCCGCGTCGCCGGGCGTCACGTCCCGCAGCAGACAGGTCAGCCGCGCGGTGCACACCCGCTTGTCCGCCTCGTCGGTGATGACGATCTCGTACGTCGCCGTGGACCGCCCCCGGTGCACCGGCGTCGCGACCCCGGTGACCAGACCGGAGCGGACACCGCGGTGGTGTGTGCAGTTGAGGTCGACGCCGACCGCGATCTTGGTGCTGCCGCCGTGCAGCATCGAGCCCACCGACCCCAGCGTCTCGGCCAGCACGGCAGAGGCGCCGCCGTGCAGCAGCCCGTACGGCTGGGTGTTGCCCTCCACCGGCATCGTCCCCACGACCCGCTCCGCCGAGGCTTCGAGGATCTGCACGCCCATCCGCGTGCCCAGATGGCCCGCCGAGAACAGCGCCGGCAGGTCCACACCGAGCGCGGCGTACTCGTCGATGACCTCCTGCGGGAACTTCACCTGCTGCTGCTCGCCCATGGGCCCGGCTCCATTCGTGCTGCGTCGTACGGCTGTCTGCTGAGCGAACGCTCAGTCGGTCGCCGATTGTTCCAGACGCACCACCACGGACTTGCTGGCCGGGGTGTTACTGGTGTCCGCGGTGGCGTCCAGCGGCACCAGGACGTTCGTCTCCGGGTAGTACGCGGCGGCACAGCCCCGCGCCGTCGGATAGTGCACGACCCGGAAACCGGGCGCCCTGCGCTCCACGCCGTCCTTCCACTCGCCGACGAGATCGACGTAGCTGCCGTCCACCAGGCGAAGCTCCCGCGCGTCCTCCGGGTTGACCAACACCACCCGGCGGCCGTTCCTGATTCCCCGGTAACGGTCGTCGAGGCCGTAGATCGTGGTGTTGTACTGGTCGTGCGAGCGCAGCGTCTGCAACAGCAGCCGGCCCTCGGGCAACTCGGGGAACTCCACCGGCGCCGCGGTGAAGTTGGCCTTGCCGGTGGCGGTGGGGAAACGCCGCTCGTCGCGCGGGGCGTGCGGCAGCGCGAAGCCTCCCGGGCGCGCCACGCGCGCGTTGAAGTCCTCGAAGCCGGGGACCACCCGCGCGATGCGGTCGCGGATCGTCGCGTAGTCCTTCTCGAACCCCTCCCAGGGCACGGTGCTGCTCCCGCCGAGGACCCGGCGGGCCAGCCGGCAGACGATCGCCGGCTCGGACAGCAGATGCGGGCTCGCCGGTTCCAGACGGCCGCGCGAGGCGTGCACCATCCCCATGGAGTCCTCGACGGTCACGAACTGCTCGCCGCCGTCCTGGACATCGCGCTCCGTGCGGCCGAGCGTCGGCAGGATCAGGGCCCGCGCACCGGTGACGGTGTGCGAGCGGTTCAGCTTGGTCGACACATGCACCGTCAGCCGGGCGCGGCGCATCGCCGCCTCGGTGACCTCCGTGTCGGGGGAGGCGGAGACGAAGTTGCCGCCCATGGCGAAGAAGACCTTCGCCCTCCCGTCGCGCAGCGCGCGGATGGCCCGCACCACGTCGTAGCCGTGCTCACGCGGCGGTGCGAAACCGAACTCCTCCTCCAGGGCGTCCAGGAACGCCGGCGCGGGCCGTTCGAAGATGCCCATGGTGCGGTCGCCCTGCACATTGGAGTGACCGCGCACCGGGCACACGCCCGCGCCCGGGCGGCCGATGTTGCCGCGCAGCAGAAGGAAGTTGACGACCTCCCGGATCATCGGCACGGAGTGCTTGTGCTGTGTGAGGCCCATCGCCCAGCAGACGATGACGCGCTTCGACTCGAGGACCATCCGCAGACACTGCTCGATGTCCCCGCGCGTGAGACCGGTCGCGGTGAGCGTCCCGTCCCAGTCGGCGGCGCGCGCCGCCTCGGCGAACTCCTCGAAGCCGTGCGTGTGCTCGCGCACGAACTCCTCGTCGACCGCACCCGGCGTGTCGAGGATCAGCCGGTTGAGGAGCCGGAAGAGGGCCTGGTCGCCGCCGATGCGGATCTGCAGGAACAGATCGGTCAGGGCGGCGCCGGTGGTGAGTCCCTTCGGCGTCTGCGGATTCTTGAAGCGCTCCAGCCCCGCCTCGGGCAGCGGATTGACGCTGACGATCCGCGCGCCGTTCGCCTTCGCCTTCTCCAGGGCGGACAGCATGCGCGGATGGTTGGTGCCCGGGTTCTGGCCGGCGACGATGATCAGGTCGGCCTGGTGGAGGTCCTCCAGCAGCACGCTGCCCTTGCCCACGCCGATGGTCTCGGACAGGGCCGAGCCGGACGACTCGTGGCACATGTTCGAGCAGTCGGGAAGGTTGTTGGTGCCCAGCTGCCGCGCGAACAGCTGGTAGAGGAAGGCGGCCTCGTTGCTGGTGCGTCCCGAGGTGTAGAAGACAGCCTCGTCGGCGGAGGAGAGGGCGGCGATCTCCTCGGCGACGATGTCGAAGGCACGTTCCCAGGTGACTGGCTCGTAGTGCTCACCGCCCTCGGGCAGATACATGGGGTGCGTCAGCCGCCCCTGCTGCCCCAGCCAGTAGCCGCTGCGGCCGGCCAGATCGGCCACCGGGTGCGCGGCGAAGAACTCCGGGGTGACCCGTCGCAGGGTCGCCTCCTCGGCCACCGCCTTCGCACCGTTCTCACAGAACTCCGCGCGGTGCCGGTGGTCGCCCTCCGGCCAGGCACAGCCGGGACAGTCGAAGCCGTCCTTCTGGTTGACACTGAGCAGCGTCAGCGCCGTGCGCTTCACACCCATCTGCTGCTGCGCCACCCGCAGGGTGTGCCCGATCGCCGGCAGCCCGGCGGCCGCCCGCTTCGGCCCGGCGACCTGCGGCGCGTCCTGAACCGGATCACCCTTGGGCGGCTTCGTTGCCATAGCGCACTCCTGTTCACGCACACGTGTGAGGTACGTCTCCGATCCTCCCACGGCCTCCCGAACAGCCCGTCCGGCGCTTGAGAACGCGGCCCGCAGGGCCGACGGGGCCCGGGGCGCAGCCGCAGGGACGGGACGGGAAGGGGCTGAGGGGGCGAATCCATGCGGCGGCACAGCGGACGGAACCGAGTGTCAGTGGCACGTGGCAGGATCGGACACGTGGCAGAGACAGCATCGAAGAAGACCGGCCAGACCCCTGGCGCCCGCCCGCGACTGATGCTCATGGACGGGCACTCGCTCGCGTACCGCGCGTTCTTCGCGCTGCCCGCGGAGAACTTCACCACCGCGACCGGCCAGCCGACGAACGCGATCTACGGCTTCGCGTCGATGCTGGCCAACACGCTGCGTGACGAGGCGCCCACGCACTTCGCGGTCGCCTTCGACGTGTCCCGCAAGACATGGCGGTCGGAGGAGTTCACCGAGTACAAGGCGAACCGCTCCAAGACCCCTGACGAGTTCAAGGGGCAGGTCGAGCTGATCGGCGAGCTGCTCGACGCGATGCACGCCGAGCGCTTCGCCGTCGAGGGCTACGAGGCGGACGACGTCATCGCCACCCTCGCCACCCAGGCCGAGGCCGAGGGCTTCGAGGTGCTGATCGTCACCGGCGACCGGGACTCCTTCCAGCTGGTGTCCGAGCACACCACGGTGCTGTACCCGACGAAGGGCGTCTCCGAGCTGACCCGGTTCACCCCGGAGAAGGTCTTCGAGAAGTACGGCCTGACGCCGGCCCAGTACCCCGACTTCGCGGCGCTGCGCGGCGACCCGTCCGACAACCTCCCCGGCATCCCGGGCGTCGGAGAGAAGACGGCCGCGAAGTGGATCAACCAGTTCGGTTCCTTCGCCGAGCTCGTCGAGCGTGTCGACGAGGTCAAGGGCAAGGCGGGGCAGAATCTGCGCGACCATCTGGAAGCGGTCAAGCTCAACCGCCGGCTCACCGAGCTGGAGCGCCGGGTCGAGCTGCCCAAGGCTGTCTCCCACTTGGAGCGGACCGCCTACGACCGCAAGGCCGTGGCGATGATCCTGGACACCCTGGAGATCAGGAACCCCTCTCTGCGCGAGCGTCTGTTCGCCGTCGACCCGGGCGCGGAGGAGGCCGAAACCACCCCGGTCGTCACGGACGGTGTGGAGCTCGACGGCACCGTGCTGGGCGCGGGCGAGCTGGCCGGCTGGCTCACCGAGCACGGCGCGGGCCCCCTCGGGGTCGCCACCGTCGACACATGGGCGCTCGGCACCGGTTCGGTCGCCGAGGTCGCTCTGGCCGCGGCCGCCGGGCCCGCCGCCTGGTTCGACCCGGCCGAGCTGGACGAGACCGACGAGCGGGCGTTCGCCGCCTGGCTCGCCGACAAGGACAAGCCCAAGGTGTTCCACAACGCCAAGGGCGCGATGCGCGTCTTCGCCGAGCACGGCTGGACCATCGAGGGCGTCACCATGGACACCGCGCTCGCCGCGTACCTGGTGAAGCCGGGCCGCCGCTCCTTCGACCTCGACGCGCTGTCCCTCGAGTACCTGCACCGTGAGCTGGCACCCGCCGCCGCGCCCGACGGCCAGCTCGCCTTCGGCGCGGACGACGGGGCCGAGGCCGAGGCGCTGATGGTGCAGGCCCGCACCGTCGTCGACCTGGGGGAGGCCTTCGAGGGCCGCCTGGCCGAGGTGGGGGCGGCGGACCTGCTCCGCGACATGGAACTCCCCACCTCCGCTCTGCTGGCCCGCATGGAGCGGCACGGCATCGCGGCCGACCGGGCCCACCTGGAAGCCATGGAGCAGATGTTCGCGGGCGCCGTCCAGCAGGCGGTGAAGGAGGCGCACGCGGCGGCGGGGCACGAGTTCAACCTCGGCTCGCCCAAACAGCTCCAGGAGGTCCTCTTCGGTGAGCTGGCCCTGCCCAGGACCAAGAAGACGAAGACCGGCTACACCACCGACGCCGACGCCCTGGCCTGGCTGGCGGGACAGACGGACAACGAACTGCCGGTGATCATGCTCCGCCATCGCGAGCAGGCGAAGCTGCGGGTCACCGTCGAGGGCCTGATCAAGACGATCGCCGCGGACGGCCGGATCCACACCACGTTCAACCAGACGGTCGCAGCGACCGGCCGTCTGTCCTCCACGGACCCCAATCTCCAGAACATCCCGGTGCGCACGGACGAGGGCCGTGCGATCCGCCGCGGGTTCGTCGTCGGCGAGGGCTTCGAGGCGCTCCTCACCGCGGACTACAGCCAGATCGAACTGCGCGTGATGGCCCACCTCTCCGAGGACGCCGGTCTGACCGAGGCGTTCACCTCCGGCGAGGACCTGCACACCACGGCGGCCGCCCAGGTCTTCTCGGTCGAGCAGTCCGCGGTCGACGCGGAGATGCGCCGCAAGATCAAGGCCATGTCGTACGGCCTGGCGTACGGACTGTCGGCCTTCGGCCTCTCCCAGCAGCTGAACATCGAGGCGGCCGAGGCTCGCGCCCTGATGGACGCCTACTTCGAGCGGTTCGGCGGGGTGCGGGACTATCTGCAGCGGGTCGTCGCCGAGGCCCGGGCCACCGGCTACACGGCGACGCTGTTCGGCCGCCGCCGCTATCTGCCCGACCTCAACAGCGACAACCGCCAGCGCCGGGAGGCGGCGGAGCGCATGGCGCTCAACGCGCCGATCCAGGGCACGGCGGCGGACATCGTCAAGATCGCCATGCTGAACGTGGACCGCGCGCTGCGCGAGGCGGACCTGCGCTCCCGCATGCTCCTCCAGGTCCACGACGAAATCGTCCTGGAACTCGCCCCCGGCGAGCGCTCCGCCGTGGAGGAACTGGTCCGCCGCGAGATGGCGTCCGCGGTCCGCCTCCGCGTCCCCCTGGGCGTGTCGGTGGGCGTGGGCCCGGACTGGGAGTCGGCGGCGCACTGAGCGGACCGAGGCCCTCGGACCATGCCGTCAGTCGAGGTCGGACAGGTCGAGGACGAAGCGGTGGCGCACGTCGTTGCGCCCGAGCCGATCGAGGGCCTCGTTCACCCGCGCCGAAGGCAGCAGCTCGATGTCCGCGGTGACACCGTGTTCGGCGCAGAAGTCCAGCATGGCGGCGGTGGCGGGCAGACCACCGCTGCCTGCCGAGCTGAGCTTCTTGCGCCCCACGAGCAGGTCCAGGGTCTCCACGGTGACGGGACCGAGGTGCCCCAGCTGGCTGAGTGTGCCGTCCATGGCGACGAGCCGCAGAAAGGGGCCGAGGTCGTGCGGGGCCGAGACGGTGTCGATGACGATGTCGAAGCGGTCGCGCGCCGCGGCCATCTGCTCCGGGTCGGTGGAGACGATGAATTCACCGGCCCCGAGACGGCGGGCGTCGTCGGCCTTCTCCGGTGAGCGGCTGACGACGGAGGTGTCGGCGCCGCGTGCGACGGCGAGTTTGACCGCGAGGTGGCCCAGTCCGCCCAGCCCCGCGACGGCGACCCGGGTTCCCGGGCCCGCACCGAGGGCCTCCAGCGGTTCCCAGACGGTGATGCCCGCGCAGAGCAGGGGAGCGGCGGCGGCCGGGTCCAGCCCGGCCGGGAGAGGATGGGCGAACCGGTCGCGGACCACGTACTCCCGGGAGAAGCCGCCCAGGGTGGTCGACCCGTCGTGCCGGTCGGTGCCGTCGTAGGTCAGTGTCGGGTGGGCGTGGCAGAAGTTCTCCTGTCCGGCCCGGCACATGGCGCACTCGCCGCACGAGTCGACGATGTTGCCCACCGCGACCGGGTCGCCGACGGCGAAGCGCGTGACGGCCGTACCGGTCTCGGTCACCACGCCCGTGAACTCGTGCCCCGGCACCAGGGCCGTGGCCCTGGCGCCGTCGCGGGCGCCGACGGCGTGCAGGTCGGTGTGGCACACCCCGCAGTAGTCCACCCGGATCGCGAGATCGTCCGGACGCAGCTCGCGCCGCTCCAGGGGAGCCCGGCGCAACGTCCTCGATGGTCCCTGTGCCATCCAGCCAACGGTGGTCCTCATCGAGATCTCCTCAGACAGACTGTTCGGTCTATTGCACCGTAGGCTCATGGGTGACGACAAAGCAAACCGACTGTTCTGTTGTGCTGCTGCTAGGCTGACGGCATGGCCGACCTTCCCCTGACCTCGCGCGGAGCGGCGACGTACCGGCGCATCGTCGACGTGGCGATCAAGGAATTCGCCGAGTACGGGATCGCCGGGGCGCGCGTCGAGCGGATCGTCGCCGGGGCGCGCACCAACAAGGCGCAGCTGTACGCCTATTTCGGCAGCAAGGACGGGCTGTTCGACGCCATCTTCTTCGGCTCGCTCGACCGCATCGTGAACGTCGTCCCGATCGACGCCGCCGACCTCGCGGACTGGGCCGTACGCCTCTACGACGAGTATCTGCGCCGCCCCGACCTGATCCGGCTGGCCACCTGGGCCCGCCTCGAGCGACGTCCCACCGGCCATCTCGTCGACGACGCCGACCGCCGTGACGACCGCAAACTGCGTGCCATCGCCGAGGCGCAGGCCGCGGGCCTGGTCCGTCAAGGGGACCCGTTCGACCTGATGGCCATGGTCATCGCCATGTCCATGGCCTGGTCACCGGTCAGCAACGTCTACGCGGCGACCGCCGAGGAACCTCCCGAAACCCACGCCCGCCGCCGCACCCTGCTGCGCGAGAGCGTCCACCGGGCCATGTCCCCGACGACGCCCTGACCGACGCGGCCGGCCGGGGGCAGGGGACCCGCCCCTTGCGACCGTGCCGGCGTTCTTTGCGGGGCCCGCGACGGGCGTGCTCTGCTCCGGGAGGGCGTCCGCGCGGCCTTGCGCCCGACCGTGGTCCGACCGGTGCGAGGGGGCAGGGCAGCGGGTGCGCCCCCCGGCGCCGCGCCCGCGCGTGCCGGGGCGATTGGTGTCGTGCACTGCTCCGGGAGGGGCGTCTGTCGGGCCGTGTCACCGACCGCGCTCCGACCGTTGCGGGGGCCCGGCGGGACGGGCGCGTCACCCCCGCGGCCCGCCCCGCGGCCTGGGCGCCGGGCGTGACCGTCCGGCTCCCCCCGGGCCCCGCCCGCCTCCCGGCCGGTCCTTCACCCGCGTGGCCCTCGCGGGAGGGCCGGTGTGCGGCTCTCCCGACAGGATGCGACGCATGGGTATACGCATGCTTCACCGCACAGCGGCACCCCCGCGGGCCGACGCCGACGGACCCACCCTCGAGACGTTTCCGCCGGTTCCGGTCTTCGCGGCCGCCGCAAGTACCGCCCGCATCCCGGTCACCCTCGCGACAGCCCTGCGGAACGCCACCGCGGACCTCGGACGTCGCATCACCGACGGCAGATGGCGCACCGGGCGCACCGCCGGCGCCGTACTCCCCGGCGAGCAGCCACCGTGGCGGCTGTGGGCCGAACTGGCCCGCGCCTACCTCACCCTCGTGGTCACCTGGCTGCCCCGTCCCCGCCCCGTCCGCACCGTCACCGTGTTCGTCGCGGCGAGCGAGACCCTCAGCGTGCGGCCGTACGGCTCTCCGGCCGTGTACCGGAGTCTGCAGAGCCCGCCGTGGCCGGGGCCGGACGCCACACCCTGACGGCCACCGCGTACAGCGGCAGCGCCAGAACGAGCCCCGCGCCCGCACCGAAGCACACCGTCGGGATCAGTTCCCAGGGCTTCGCGGTCGACCCCCAGTAGGCCCACCACCGTGAGGCCCGCTGCACCGCCCCCGCCGCCGCACACCCGCCGAGCAGCGCCACCGCCCACCACCGGTCGCCGGCCGGGAGCACGGGCACCCCCGCGGAGCCGGCCGCCGCCGGTGCCGTACGGCGCAGCGCCCGTGCCACGAACAGCCCGATCACGACCGCCGCCACCGCCGAACCGCCGTACTGCAGGTACCAGTACAGCGGCGAGCCCGCGATCTCCTCGCCCAGCACGGGGAACACCCGCATCCCCCACCGGTCGAGATGCGTGAACGCGTCCCACACGACGTGCGTCGACGCGCCCAGCACGGCCGAGACGTACCAGCGCGCCACCAGCGACGCCCCCGTGCGCGCACGGGGCGCTCCGCACCGCAGAAGTGCCGCCGTCCGGCCCTGCCGGCGCCGCGGCAACAGCGCCACCAGCGGTTCGCGCACCAGCAGCCACAGACCCACCAGCGCCCAGGCGATGAGCACATCGACCGTGAACACGCCCCAGAAGGCGTGCGTCACGTCGCCGAACCGCATCGCCCCCGACAGGACACTCGCCGCGTAATAGGTCATGTCGGGAGCGAAGCTCCCCGCGACCAGCACGGCGGGGACCAGGGCGCCCCGGCCGCTCCCGTCGGTGCGTATCGCCGGCAGGACCGCCGCGGCATGGCTGAGCGTGAACGGCAACTGGACTCCTCGCGGCAGGCTTTGGCCGGGCGCTCGGGGCCCGTTGATCGGAAGGCCCCAGTATGCCCGGACACCCGTCCCGGCCCTTGCCGCACCATCAACGTGGCCAATGGGTGAATATCGGGCACGAACGGGTGTCCGGGCAAAGGAAGTTGTCGTAGGGTCGCGAGGGTCGTCACGCCGGAACGTCCGCGAAGGGCAACCGGCGGGGCGGGCGGAACGTCACAACAGGGCGGGCACAACACACGTTGACGGGCGTCACAGCGCCCACGGGAGGGGTTCACTCTATGGCGGCGCATTTCGGCAGGAGGCTGCGCAAGGGAGCGGCAACCACCGCCGTGGCCGCGGCAGCGGTGGCGGCCCTGTCCGCATCCCAGGCCCCGGGCGTGACGGTCGACGGCCAGGGCAGACAGACCACCGCCGACACCACGCCCTCGCCCGAGGAGGCCGCCGCCGACAGCGCGACCGGCAATTCGCCGTACTACACGGACCTGCCGCCCCTCAACAGCCCCAACCCCTCCCCGAGTGCCGGAACGGGCCCGGGTGACCGGACCGCCTCGGAGGCCGGCATACCCGCGACGGTCCTCGACGCCTACAAGAAGGCCGAGGCCGCGCTGCGCGAGAAGAAGCCGGGCTGCCATCTGCCCTGGCAACTCCTCGCCGCCATCGGCAAGGTGGAGTCCGGTCAGGCCCGCGGCGGACGCGTCTCCGCCGACGGCACCACGCTCTCCCCGATCCTCGGCCCGCAGCTGGACGGCAACGGCTTCGCCCTCATCAAGGACACCGACGACGGTGCCTACGACGGCAACAGCACCTACGACCAGGCCGTCGGCCCCATGCAGTTCATCCCCTCCACCTGGGCGTGGGCGGGCCGGGACGGCAACGGCGACGGGCGCGAGGACCCCAACAACATCTACGACGCCGCACTCTCCGCCGGCCACTACCTGTGCCGCAACGGGTGGGACCTGTCCGACCGGGGGGACCTGAGGAAGGCCATCCTCAGCTACAACAACTCGACGGACTATCTGAACACCGTCCTGCGGTGGCTGGAGTACTACCGCAAGGGCACCCACGAGATCCCGGACGGCACCGGCTCGCTGCCCGTGGACCGCAGCGACGACGACACCGTGCGCCCCACCCCGTCGTCCTCGGCCACTCCGCCCGCGCCGAAGCCGGGCACCAAGCCGGGCAACAAGCCCGGCACCAAGCCGGGCGGCTCCCGCCCGAGCCCCGGGCCCGGCACCCCCGGCAGCGGCAGCCCGACCACGCCGCCGCCCACCACGCCCCCTCCGACCACCACCCCTCCGACGCCCACCGACACGGTGGACCACCTGGAGGACGCCGGCACCGGAGCGCTCACGGCGATGGCGGGCGACGCGTTCACCAAGAAGATCAGCACCCGCGCCGAGACGGACGCCGGCAAGGCCGTGGCCAAGGTGCGGATCCGCTTCACCATCCTCGGCGACACCGGCACCACCTTCGCCGGCGGCGAGACCGTGGCCACCGTCGTCACCGGCTCGTCGGGCGTCGCCGTGGCACCCGCGCTCCAGGCCGGTGAGACGCCCGGCTCGTTCACCGTCCGTGCCGTCGTCGTGGGCCGCGTCGTTCCCGGTGTCGGCTACCAGGCCAAGGTCACCGAGCGCGCCGCCGACACGCTCGTCCGCACCGGCGACGCGGCGCTGACCTGCACCCCCGGCGGCACGTTCGCCACAGCGGTCGAGGTGAAGGCCACGTACGGCGGTGCCGCCGCCGACAAGGTCGCCGCCACCGCCACGCTCATCACGTCGGCCGACAACCCGGCCGAGAACGACAAGGGCCCCTACTTCAAGGACGCCGACGGCAAGGCCGTCCGCACGCTGAGCGGCCTGAAGACGGACACGGACGGCCTGCTGAAGCTGCCGCAGCTGTACGCGGACGACACCACCGGCACCTTCCTGCTCCGCATCACCACCGCGGGCGGGGCGGCCCTCACCGTCGAGCTGACCGTGGCGGCGGCCGAGACGCCGTCCCCGAGCCCGTCGACGAGCAGCCCCACCGCCTGACAACACCCACGGGCGAAGGCGCCCCTCCCGTACGACGGAGGGGCGCCTTCGCTCACCGCGTGAGCCGCGCCTTGGTGTGCCGGGTCGGCTCGGCGGTGGCCGGATCCTCCGGCCACGGGTGCTTGGGGTAGCGCCCGCGCAGTTCGGCCCGTACGCCCCTGTAACCCTCCCGCCAGAAGGACGCGAGGTCGGCGGTCACGGCGGCCGGCCGCCCGGCCGGGGACAGCAGATGCACCACAAGCGGCACTCCGGCCGCCCGGGGCGACTCCTGCAGCCCGAACATCTCCTGGAGCTTCACCGCCAGCACCGGCTGCTCCGGGTCGGAGTAGTCGATCCGGATCCGGGACCCGCTGGGCACGGTGATCCGCTCGGGCGCGAGCTCGTCGAGCCGCGCGGCCTGCCCGGAGGCCCAGGGCAGCAGCCGCCCGAGCGCCTCGCCGGCGTCGATCCGCGCGAGGTCGGCCCGCCGCCGGGCCCGGCTCAGCTCCGGCTCCAGCCACTCCTCCACACGCGCGTGCAGCGCCTCGTCGGACACCTCGGGCCACGGCGCGCCGAGCCGCGCGTGCAGGAACGCCAACCGCTGCCGCAGCACGACAGCCCCGGCGGGCCACCGCAACAGCCCGAACCCCTCCCGGCGCAGCCCGTCCAGCAGCGCGGCCCGTACGAGCGAGGGATCGGCACCGGTGTGCGGCCGTACGGCCAGCTCCACCGCCCCGAGCCGCTCCACCCGCCGCGCGACGACGTCCCCGTCCGCCCAGTGCACCTCCTCGCGGCTCTCCAGCAGCGCGCCCGCCGCGTACCGCGCGGTGCCCTCGTCGACGGCCGCGCCGAGCCCCACGCGCGCGTGCCCGCGCCCCACGGGCCGGTCGGCCACGGCGACGGCGAGCCACTGCGCTCCCCGCAGCCCGGACCCCGTCCCCACCTCGGCCCGTGTCCCGGCCACCATCAGATACGACCCGCCGTCGACCCGGGCGACCCGTTCGGGAAACGCCAGCGCGACAACGACCCCGACCCTCCCGTCCTCCCCGGCCCCCGAAGTCACTGCCGCCGGGCGCGGCCCCGGGGCGCCCTGGGAGCTCCCGTCAGCGGTCGTCCGGGCGTCCGGGGTGGTTTGCTCGGGGCGGTGGAGGCCGTCCTCGTGCGTGGACGGAGAGGGGAGTCCGGGGGCCCCGGGGGACGCTGCGGTGGAGGTCTGGTCCGGGGGAGTCGGCAGGGTGTACTCCGCGGCCCCCGAGGACGGCTCGGGAGCCAGCCTGCGCAGCCGGCGGGTCTCCGTGCGCCAGCGGGCGGCGTACGCGTCACCGCCGCGCCGGGCGGTCCGCAGCGCGCCGGCGAGGTCGTCCCCGTAGCCGCGCGGCGGTTCCTCGCCGATCAGGGCGACCACCTCGGCGGCGAGCTCCGGCCCCACCACCGGCGCCGCGTCCAGCAGCGCCCGCCCCAGCCGGGGGTGCAGCCCCAGCCCCGCCAGCCGGACGCCCCGTTCCGTGGCGCGCCCGCCGGGACCGACCGCCCCGATCGCCGTCAGGACGGAGCGGGCGGCCGCCATGGCCCCGCCCGGCGGGGGATCCAGCAGGGCCAGCCCGGAGGCGTCGGGATCGCCCCAGCACGCCGCCTGGAGGGCGAACGCCGTCAGGTCGGCCACCTTGATCTCGGGAGAGGGGAACCGCGGCAGCCGCGCGTCCTCAGCCTCCGCCCAGCAGCGATACACCGCACCCGGCGCCTCGCGCCCCGCGCGGCCCGCCCGCTGCCGCCCCGCGGCCCGCGAGGCCCGGACCGTCGTCAGTGCGCTCAGCCCCCGCGCGTGATCGACACGCGGCTCCCGTGCGAGCCCCGAGTCCACGACCACCCGCACCCCGGGAACCGTCAGCGACGACTCCGCCACCGAGGTCGCCAGCACCACCCGGCGGCGCTCCCCGGCGGACAGCACCGCGTCCTGCACGGCGGCCGGCGCCCTGCCGTGCACCTGGAGCACCTCGGCACCGCCGAGGTCGCCCAGCAGCCCGGCCACCCGGGCGATCTCGCCCACGCCGGGCAGGAACGCCAGCACGTCCCCGTCGCGCTCGGCCAGCGCGCGCCGTACCACCGACGCCACATGCGCCAGGAGCGCCGGGTCGACCCGCATGCCGTGCGGCGGGCGCACCTCACGCGCGGGAGGCGCCCACACCACCTCCACCGGGTACGCGGCCCCGCGCGCCTCGACGACCGGCGCGCCGCCCAGCAGCCGCGCCCACCCCTCCGCGTCCGTGGTCGCCGACGCCGCCACCAGCCGCAGCTCGGGACGGAGCGTCTCGCGCACGTCCCACAGGAACGCCGCCGCCGTGTCCGCGTCCAGATGCCGCTCGTGGCACTCGTCGAGCACCACCACGTCCACACCGGTCAGTTCCTGGTCGCGCTGCAGGCGCTGCAGGAGCACACCGGTCGTGACGACCTCCACGCGCGTGTGCCGCCCGACCGCCCGCTCCCCGCGCACCGTGAAACCGACCGACTCGCCGACCCGCTCGCCCAGCAGCCACGCCATCCGCCGTGCCGCCGCGCGGGCCGCGATCCGCCGCGGCTCGGCGACCACCACCCGCCGCGCGGGCCCCGCGCCGAGCAGCCCCGCCAGCGCCAACGGCACCAGGGTCGTCTTGCCCGTCCCGGGCGGCGCCACCAGCACCGCGGTGCCGTGCGCGTCGAGGGCGTCGGTCAGCCCGGGCAGGGCATCGCGTACGGGAAGGGCGTCCAGGGCGTCGTAACGGATCACGCACTCAGTCCCGCACGCACACGAAGACCGCCGTGCCCGGGATCAGGTTCCCGCGCAGCGGGGACCAGCCGCCCCACTCGGAGGTGTTCCAGGCCGGCCACTCCGGCTCCACCAGGTCCACCAGCCGGAACCCCGAGGCGACGACGTCCCGGACCCGGTCCCCGAGCGTCCTGTGGTGCTCGACGTACACCGCGCGGCCCTCCTCGTCCTGCTCGACGTAGGGCGTGCGGTCGAAGTACGACGCCGAGACGCTCAGCCCCTCCGGCCCCGGCTCGTCGGGGAACGCCCAGCGGATCGGATGCGTGACCGAGAAGACCAGCCGGCCGCCCGGGCGCAGTACCCGGCGCACCTCCCGCAGCACCAGCCGCGGGTCGGCCACGAAGGGCAGCGCCCCGTACGCCGAGCAGACCAGGTCGAAGGAGCCGTCGGCGAAGGGCAGCGCGCCCGCGTCGGCGCACACCAGGGGGAACGGCCCGCCGATGCGCAGCGCGTGCTGCAGCTGCCGGTGCGAGATGTCCAGCGCCACCGGACGCGCCCCCTGGGCGGCCAGCCAGCGCGAGCACTGCGCCGCGCCGGCGCCGAGCTCCAGAACGTCCCGCCCCTTCAGCTCCTCCGGCGGTCCGAGCAGCTCCGCCTCCACCTCGTCCAGACCCTCGGGACCCCACACGAAGCGGTCGTCGCCGAGGAACGTGCCGTGCTCGGTCTGGTACTCGTCGGCGTTGCGGTCCCACCAGCCCCGGTTGGCGCGTGAGCTCTCCGTGACACCGGCCGCCCGCCGGGTCGCCTCCGGTTCGGTCGCTTCGGGCTCTTGGATGATCGGCTCCCTCGTCGTACTCTTCCGTCCAGCCGGCCCCGGCGTCGCCGACGGGCGTTCCCGGACCCTGCGCGGTTCCGGGCCGCACCTGACGTGCGCGTTCCGCCATGCGGGGGAATCGTGCCGGTTATGCGGCGATCCGCCCCGGGTGGGCGGCTTCGCGCATTGACCCTGTCCGGCTGCCCCCGTATGCTACAAGTTGCGCTGCGAGCCTGCGTGCCTCAGACATAGCAGGCTGCGCTCGCATCTGTTGTATGTCCCCTCGGTTCTCGAGGCGTCATCACTGGTCAACGGTGGGACGCTTCCTTGGCTGTCCGGCTTCTGCAGAGCGAAACGGGCTCCGGCGTAGCAGTACCTACGACTTCAATGTCCGTACCGGAGCCCTTTCCCACATGACGAGCAGCACCGAGACCACCGCCACCACCCCGCAGGTAGCGGTCAACGACATCGGTAACGAGGAAGCCTTCCTCGCCGCGATCGACGAGACGATCAAGTACTTCAACGACGGCGACATCGTCGACGGCGTCATCGTGAAGGTCGACCGGGACGAGGTCCTGCTCGACATCGGTTACAAGACCGAAGGCGTTATCCCGAGCCGCGAGCTCTCGATCAAGCACGACGTCGACCCCAACGAGGTCGTCGCCGTCGGTGACGAGATCGAGGCCCTCGTCCTCCAGAAGGAGGACAAGGAAGGCCGCCTGATCCTCTCGAAGAAGCGCGCCCAGTACGAGCGTGCCTGGGGCACCATCGAGAAGATCAAGGAAGAGGACGGGATCGTCACCGGTACCGTCATCGAGGTCGTCAAGGGTGGTCTCATCCTCGACATCGGCCTCCGTGGCTTCCTCCCGGCCTCCCTGGTCGAGATGCGCCGCGTCCGCGACCTCCAGCCCTACGTGGGCAAGGAGCTCGAGGCCAAGATCATCGAGCTGGACAAGAACCGCAACAACGTGGTCCTGTCCCGCCGTGCCTGGCTTGAGCAGACCCAGTCCGAGGTCCGCCAGACGTTCCTCACCACCCTCCAGAAGGGTCAGGTCCGTTCCGGCGTCGTCTCCTCGATCGTCAACTTCGGTGCCTTCGTGGACCTGGGTGGCGTCGACGGTCTGGTCCACGTCTCCGAGCTCTCCTGGAAGCACATCGACCACCCGTCCGAGGTTGTCGAGGTCGGCCAGGAAGTCACCGTCGAGGTTCTCGACGTCGACATGGACCGCGAGCGTGTCTCCCTGTCGCTGAAGGCGACCCAGGAAGACCCGTGGCAGCAGTTCGCCCGCACCCACCAGATCGGCCAGGTCGTGCCCGGCAAGGTCACGAAGCTGGTTCCGTTCGGTGCGTTCGTCCGCGTGGACGAGGGCATCGAGGGTCTGGTCCACATCTCCGAGCTGGCCGAGCGCCACGTGGAGATCCCGGAGCAGGTCGTCCAGGTCAACGACGAGATCTTCGTCAAGGTCATCGACATCGACCTCGAGCGCCGTCGCATCAGCCTCTCGCTGAAGCAGGCCAACGAGTCCTTCGGTGCCGACCCGTCGGCGGTCGAGTTCGACCCGACCCTGTACGGCATGGCCGCGTCCTACGACGACCAGGGCAACTACATCTACCCCGAGGGCTTCGACCCCGAGACCAACGACTGGCTCGAGGGCTACGAGAAGCAGCGCGAGGAGTGGGAGCGCCAGTACGCCGAGGCGCAGCAGCGCTTCGAGCAGCACCAGGCGCAGGTCATCAAGTCCCGCGAGGCGGACGAGAAGGCCGCCGCCGAGGGTGGCGAGGCCGCCGCTCCGGCCGCGTCCGGTGGCGGTTCGTACTCCTCCGAGGGTGGCGACCAGTCCGGCGCGCTGGCCTCGGACGAGGCGCTCGCCGCTCTGCGCGAGAAGCTGGCGGGCGGGCAGAGCTGACGCTCGCTCCCTGACCGTCGACCGAGGGGCCGTACCCGTGAGGGTGCGGCCCCTCGGCGCTGCCCCGGTCCAGGGCGGGCGGGCCGGCCGGTGGCGCAATTTCCCGCGATCCGGCGGGAGTCGCCCCCGCCGGGGAATGTCAGTGCCGCATGCCACGTTGTGTTGTACGAACACGAGGAGGAGCGGTCACTGTGCTTGATCCGCAGGGTTTGTACGCATGGGAGCCGAAGGGGCTCGGCGTCGTCGACATGGCGCTGGCCCAGGAGTCGGCCGGACTTGTCATGCTCTACCACTTCGACGGATACATCGACGCGGGCGAGACCGGGGACCAGATCGTCGACCGGCTGCTCGGTTCGCTGCCCCACCAAGTCGTCGCCCGGTTCGACCACGACCGGCTGGTCGACTACCGCGCCCGGCGTCCGCTGCTGACCTTCACCCGTGACCGCTGGAGCGACTACGAGGTGCCCGCCATCGAGGTGCGCCTCGTCCAGGACGCCACCGGGGCGCCCTTCCTGCTGCTGTCCGGGCCCGAACCGGACATCGAGTGGGAGCGCTTCGCCGCCGCCGTCCAGCAGATCGTGGAGCGGCTCGGCGTACGCCTGTCGGTGAACTTCCACGGCATCCCCATGGGCGTCCCGCACACCCGCCCGGTCGGCATCACCCCGCACGGCAACCGCGCCGACCTCGTCCCGGCGGGCAACAGCCCCTTCGACGAGGCCCAGGTTCCCGGCAGCGCGGAGGCCCTCGTCGAGTACCGGCTGATGCAGGCCGGACACGACGTCCTGGGCGTCGCCGCGCATGTGCCGCACTACATCGCCCGGTCCCCGTACCCCGACGCGGCACTGACCGCCCTGGAGGCCATCACGGCCGCCACCGGCCTGGTCCTGCCCGGAGTCGCGCACGCGCTGCGCACCGACGCCCACCGCACCCAGACCGAGATCGACCGCCAGATCCAGGAGGGCGACGACGAGCTCACCGCCCTCGTGCAGGGTCTCGAGCACCAGTACGACGCGGCGGCGGGCGCGGAGACCCGGGGCAACATGCTCGCCGAGCCGGTGGAGATCCCATCCGCCGACGAGATCGGCCGCGAGTTCGAGCGCTTCCTCGCGGAGCGGGAGGGCGAGAACTGACGCCCCGCGGCCCCGGTGCCGCGGGCAGGCCCTAGGCTGCTGTGCATGCTGACAGTGGGGCTGACCGGCGGCATCGGTGCCGGCAAGAGCGAGGTGTCGCGGCTGCTCGTCGAGTGCGGTGCCGTGCTGATCGACGCGGACCGCATCGCGCGTGAGGTCGTCGCGCCGGGGACACCGGGGCTCGCCGCCGTCGTCGACGCGTTCGGCGAGGACGTCCTCACCGCGGACGGCAGCCTCGACCGGCCGAAACTGGGCTCCGTCGTCTTCGCCGACCCGGAGCAGCTGGCCCTCCTCAACTCGATCGTCCACCCCTTGGTGGGCGCCCGCTCCCGCGAGCTGGAGGAGGCCGCCGCCGAGGACGCCGTGGTCGTCCACGACGTCCCCCTCCTCACGGAGAACGGCCTCGCGTCCCTCTACGACCTGGTGATCGTCGTCGACGCGAGCCCCGCCACCCAGCTCGAGCGGCTCGTGGGCCGGCGCGGCATGACCGAGGAGGACGCCCGGGCACGGATGGCCGCCCAGGCGACCCGCGAGCAGCGCCGGGCGATCGCCGACATCGTCATCGACAATGACGGTCCCCTCGACGAGCTGGAACAACGCGTCAAGGACGTGTGGTCCGACCTCGTCCACCGGGCCCGCGCGTCCCGGAAGCCGTCCCAGGAATAGTCGACCGCGGGCGGGGCGTTGAAGCCGTTCAGCGAGGGAAGGATTCCGCCGTGCCCGAGACCAGCGGTTCGACCGGACGTACGCCGGAGACGCATGTCATCGACTTCCGTGCCGCCGAGCACCTGCTCGCCTCCCGGGACCCGCGGGGTGCGGTCAAACTGCTCGACGGCGTGATCGACGTCCACCCCGAGAACACCGCCGCCCGGCTGCTGCGTGCCCGTGCCTTCTTCGCCGCCGCCCAGCTGCGGCCCGCCGAGCTGGAGTTCTCCCTCGTCCTGGAGCGCGAGCCGGACAACGCCTTCGCCCACTTCGCGCTCGCCCGCACCTACCAGCGGCAGGGCCGTTCCCACCCGGCCAAGCGTCACTTCCGGCTGGCGGCGGCACTGGACCCCAACCCGGAGTACCTGAAGGCCGCCCGCTTCGAGGAGTGACGGACGACCACTAAGGCCGCTTCGGCGGCTCGTACGGAGGGACATCGCGCCCCGGCTGATAGTGCGGTCCCTGGCGGATGTGCCGGACGACGAAGGCCATGTCGACCGTGACGAGCAGCCACAGCACCCCGCACGCGAGCGCCCAGCCCGGATGGCCCGCGAGGGCGAAGGCGACCGTCCCGGCCACCGTCCAGACCTCGCCCCACACGCTCAGCCAGAACCGCATCCGCAGTGCACTGCGCGCGGTCGCCGGCTCACTGCCCGTACGCATCGTCCTCACCACCGCTCGTGCCCGGCCTCCGGGGCCCGGGTGCCCCGGAACCCCCGCCTCACCGCCCGGCCGACCACCGGGACTCACTCGGTCGGGTGAATCCACGAGGCGGGGGAACGGGCGTGCGGACGCGGTCCGTTGGACGGGCATGGAGCTGAAAATGCGTGAGGGGTACGAGGGGACGGGGCCAGGGGCGATCACTCCGGACGGCTGTGCGGTGGAGCTCTATGCGCGGCTGCCCGTCGGGGACGAGCCGGACATCATCGCCGCCGCCGTGCCGGCCGGAGCACGGGTGCTGGAGCTGGGCAGCGGTGTGGGGCGTATGACGCACGCGCTGCTGGAGCGCGGCTTCGACGTCACGGCGGTGGACGAGTCCGCCGGGATGCTGGAGCGGGTGCGGGGCGCCCGGACGATATGCGACGCGATCGAGAAGCTCGACCTCGGCGAGACGTTCGACGTGGTGCTTCTCGCCTCCTTCCTGGTGCATGCGGGGGACGTCGAGGTACGGCGGGGCATGCTGCGCACCTGCGTACGGCATCTGGTGAAGGGCGGATGCGTACTGATCCAGCGGGAGGGCGAGGACTTCCACAGCAATGTGCCGCGCGAGCGGGTCGACCCGGCCGGCTTCACCGTGCGGATCGTGTCGGCGGAGCCGGTCGGCGACGGGGTCGACTCGGTGCGCGCGGAGTACGTGTTCCCGGACGCGGTCTGGACCCAGACCTTCCGCGCCCGCCCGCTGACGAGGCAGCAGTTCGAGGAGGCGCTGGGGGAGGCGGGACTGAGGGTGGACCGGTATCTGACGGAGGACCGGGTGTGGGTGAGAGCCGTCCCGGCGGACGACGACCGAGCGAGGAAATAGCGGCGAGGAGCGATGAGTTCTCGGGCGAAGGGCGGTCTACCTCTCCGACACCGAAACGGACCGCATCCCCAGGAGCCCCACATGTCCGAGACCACCGCCCGCACCGCGACCACCGCCTCCGACGCCGTGTCCCAGGGGGCCGTTGTCGCCGAGTCCGCGACTCCTCGCGGGCGGCGTGCCCGTATCGCGCTGCGCGCCGTGCAGGTGCTGCTCGCACTGTTCTTCGCTACCGCCAGCGCGCTGCCCAAGCTGATCGCGCACTCGACCGCCCTCGAGCCCTTCGAGGAGATGGGCTGGGGCAGCCCGGGCATGTACGCCATCGGCCTGCTCGAACTGGCAGGGGCCGTCGGCCTGTTGGTGCCCGTGCTCCAGTCGGCGGCGGCGATGGGCCTGGCCGCGCTGATGGTGGGTGCGTTCGTGACGCAGATCATGGTCTTCGAGGGCGAACACGCGGCGACCCCGCTCATCCTGCTGGTGCCGCTCGTCCTCATCGCCTGGGCCCGCCGGTCCCACAACGCGGACCTGGTCACCCTGCTGCGCCGCCGGCCCTGACAGCCACCCCGAACCAAGGCCGCCACCCGCCCGTTCCCCGGGCGGTGAGGGCGGCCCCGGCCGGGAGAACGGGCCGGGGCCGTGGGGTGCGGGCGCGAGTTCTGCCGCCGCGTCGGAGCCTGTTCGCGGTGGCGGGCGGTGGTTCGTGCAGGGCGGGCCCGGGCTTTTGTCCGTGCCCGGCCGGTCAGGGGCGTGGGGTGCCCGCGGCAGCGTCTGCCGCCGGGGCGGGCCACCGTGCGGCGGCGATGCCGTCGGCGTTCTCCGCAGGCCGGTCCGAGGCGCTCTGCCGCGTCCGGCCGGTCAAGGCCGGTTCGTGCCGCCGGTGTCCCGGCCGCGGGACCGGCGGCCGCCCTGCGTGCCCCGGGTGCCCGAGCCGCCGCGGCCACCGGTCCCGCCCGGCAGCGTGCCGCGGCCGGCCGCGCGGCGCCCTCCGGGCCCGGCGCCCGGGTCACCGGCGCCGCTCTCCCCGGGCCCGCCGAATCCGACCGGGCCGCCGAGCCCGCGCAGTCGTTCCATCTCGCGGCGGTCGCGCTTGGTCGGGCGGCCCGCGCCGCGGTCGCGGACACCGGCCGGGGCGACGGCCTCGCGGGGCGGAGGGGGCGGCGAGTTGTCGATGTAGCACTGGACGGCCACCGGAGCGCCCACCCGCTTGCGGATCAGCCGCTTGACGACCACGATCCGCTCCCGGGTCTCGGCCCGCAGCCGCACCTCGTCACCGACGCGCACGGAGTGCGAGGGCTTCACCCGCTCGCCGTTCACCCGGACGTGCCCGCCCCGGCAGGCGGCGGCGCCGAGGGACCGCGTCTTGACCAGACGCACCGACCAGATCCAGCTGTCGATCCGCACGGACTCACCGGCCCCCGGCCCTGCCGCCTCGGCGGCGGCCACCGCAGCGGCGGTTCTGGGGTCCTCGGCACTCTCAGAAGCCATGGTCCCGACCCTAACCCCGGGGCCACCGCCGGTGCCGAAATTTTCCGGCCGCCGGCAGCACCTACCGTGGAGCCATGGACCCCAGCGGCCTCTCCCGTCTCGACCAGCGCATCGCCGGCTGCCGTGCCTGCCCCCGGCTGGTCGACTGGCGTGAGGAGGTCGCCCGTACCAAGCGCGCCGCGTTCGCGGACTGGACGTACTGGGGCAGGCCCGTACCCGGATTCGGACCGCCGGACGCCCGGCTGCTGATCGTCGGGCTGGCACCGGCGGCGCACGGCGGCAACCGCACGGGCCGGATGTTCACCGGGGACCGTTCCGGGGACGTGCTGTACCAGGCCCTGTACGACGTCGGGCTCGCCTCGCAGCCGGCCTCCGTGCACGCGGCGGACGGCCTGCGGCTGTACGGCGTACGCGTCACCTCGCCCGTGCACTGCGCCCCGCCCGCCAACAAGCCCACCCCCGAGGAGCGGGACGCCTGCCGGCCCTGGCTGGTGCAGGAGCTGCACCTGCTGCGCCCCACGGTCCGGGCCGCCCTCGTCCTCGGTGCCTTCGGCTGGCAGGCCGCCCTGCCGGCGTTCGCCGAGGCCGGCTGGACCGTACCTCGCCCCCGGCCCGCCTTCGCACACGGCGCCCGCGTCACGCTGGATGCCCCCGACGGCCCGGGCCTCGACCTGTTCGGCTGCTTCCACGTCAGCCAGCGCAACACCTTCACCGGCCGGCTCACCCCCGAGATGCTCCGAGAAGTACTGCGCACCGCGGCCGGCGCGGCGGGACTGGGCACACCGGAAAGCAGGTGAGCGGTACGCCCGCCGCGTCCGACGCCGAGGCCCGGGTGTCCTACGGCCGCCACACGTACCGCACGTCCGGCTCCCGCTCCTCGTTCCCGGAGCCGTCGGTCCGCTCGACGGCCGTGAATCCGTGCCGCTCGTAGAAGCGACGGGCCGGCGCGTTGACCTGGAAGGTCCACAGGGCAAGCCCCGCGGGACTGCGCTGCTTGGCCAGCGCGACGAACCGGTCACCGAGCCCGCGCCCGCGCCACCCGGGGTCGAGGTACAGCTGCTCCAGCTCCTCACCCTCCAGCACCAGCACGCCGACGACGCCCTCGTCGGCCGTCTCCGCCACCCACGTCTCACGCAGGGGCACCAGAACGTGCCGGAAGTACTCCCGGACCTCGTCGTCGGTACGGGGCCGGACCACGCCCGGCAGCGCGGCGGTGAAGGACCGCAGCCACACGACGGCCGCGGCCCCGGCATCGGAGGGGAGGGCCCGGCGCAGCGTGACGGCCCCCTCGGGGACCGTCACGACCCGGCGCCGTCGGGGACGACCGCCGTCGCCGTGATCTCCACGAGCTGCCCGGTGTAGCCGAGGCAGGCCACACCGATCAGGGTCGACGAGTGGGGCCCGGTGCTCAGCCCGGACGCCTCGACGACATCCCACACGGCGGAGAGCACGGCGGGCTCACCGCTCACCACGTACACATCGGTCGTGACGACCTGGTCCAGGGAGCTGCCCACCGCCCTCAGCTGTTCCTCGAGGTTGGCGATCACCTGCCGGGCCTGGAGTACCGCATCCCCCTCGCCGACCAGCTTCCCGTCCGCGGTCAGCGGGACGGAACCGGCGAGGAACGCCAGCCTGGTGCCCGCCTCGACGACGGAGGCGTGGGAGTAGGAGGGCGGCGGGAACAGGGTGGGAACGGTGACACGCTGGATCACGGCGGCTCCTGGAGCGGTGGACGGTCGACGCCGTGGTCGATCGTCCACCGGTCCGCCCGCCGCCGCATCCGAATTACGGCCGAGGCCTCGGAACGGCTCCCGCGCGCCTCGCGGCTACGGGCGCAGCACCACCTTGGTGTAGCCCTCGATCCGCTTGTCGAACTTGTCGTAGGCGGACGGCGCCTGGCCCAGGGGCAGTTCGTGGGAGACGACGAAGCTCGGCTTCGCCCTGCCCTCGATGATCATGTCGCGCAGGAACCGGTTGTAGCGCTTCACGTTGCACTGTCCGGTGCCCATCCGCAGGCCCTTCTCGAAGAGCTTGCCGACCGCGACGAGGAGCATGCCCTGCTTGGACTGCTCGTCCGGGGCGCCGGGGTCGGAGGGGACGTAGAGCCCGGGCACCCCGAGCATTCCGGTGGCCCGTACCGTACGGATGAGGGAGTTCAGCACGGTCGCCGGTTCCTCGCGGTCCGTGCCGCCGCCGGCCGACGCCTGGTAGCCGACGGCGTCGATGCCCTTGTCAGTGCCCATGCCCTCGGTCTGCGCGTGGATCTGCTCGACCGGGTCGCCCTTGGAGAAGTCGATCGGGATCGCCCCGATCTCCTCGGCCTTCTGCAGCCGCTCGGGGACCCGGTCCACGACGAACACCTTCCGTGCGCCGCGCAGCAGCGCCGAGTAGGCCGCCATGAGACCGACCGGGCCCGCGCCGTACACCGTGACGCTCTCGCCGGGGCGGACCTGGGCGAGTTCACAGCCGTGGTAGCCCGTGGGGAAGATGTCGGCGAGCAGGATGAAGTCGTTCTCGTGTTCCTGCCCCGGCGGCAGTTTCAGGCAGTTGAAGTCGGCGTAGGGCACACGCAGGTATTCGGCCTGCCCGCCCTTCCACGGCCCCATCGCGACGTAGCCGTAGGCGCCGCCCGGGAAACCGGGATTGACGGTCAGACAGTATCCGGTGAACCCCTCGACACAGTTGGTGCAGAATCCGCAGGCGACGTTGAAGGGCATGACCACACGGTCGCCCTCCTTGAGCCCGGTGACGCCCGGGCCGACCTCGGCGACGGTCCCCATGTTCTCGTGGCCGAAGGTGATGCCGGGTTCGGCGGCGGTGCGGCCCTCGTACATATGCAGGTCGGAGCCGCAGATGGCGGTCGAGGTGATCCGTACGATCACGTCGTTCGGATGCTGGATGGTGGGGTTGTCGACTTCTTCGACCGCGACTTCGAACGGTCCTTTGTACACGACGGCCTTCATGACCACGACCTCCACTCGGTGGCGTATGTGTCCGGTTGCCGCACCTCTCCCGATGGTCCGCGTGACCGATATCTCATGATTCTCCGGTCCGCTGAACGGGGCAAGCCGGTAATAATTCCTGAATATCGTTTTCGGTGTCGTCCGGTACGAACCGGCGCCGTACCCCGAGTCGTATCGCGAGAGGAAAGGGCGGAGATGGCAGCGCAGAGGCTGGGAACACTGCTGGTCGCCGTGCCCGGGCTGTCCGGCACCACCTATCCGCCGGGCACGACGGTGACCGTCCGCGGTCGCGGTGCCACGGTCGACGCCTATGTGAACGGCGACTGGCTCCCGCTGTCGTGGTGGGAGTTCTCCGACGGTCTTCGCGAGGACATCGCCGACCGCTGACCCGCGGCCCCGCCGGTCAGGTCCTCAGGTGACCTTGACCCAGTCCATGGTGCGTTCCACGGCCCGCTTCCAGTCCTGGTAGCCCTCCTGGCGGCGTTCCTCGCTCCACTGCGGCTCCCAGCGCTTCGACTCCTGCCAGTGAGTGCGCAGCTCGTCGGTGTCGCGCCAGAAGCCCACGGCGAGCCCGGCGGCGTAGGCGGCGCCCAGCGCGGTGGTCTCGGCGACCACGGGACGGCTCACCGGCACGCCCAGCACATCGGCCTGGATCTGCATGCACAGGTCGTTCGCGGTGACGCCGCCGTCGACCTTGAGCACGTCCAGATGCACACCCGAGTCCTGCTCCATGGCCTCGACGACGTCGCGGCTCTGGTAGCAGATGGCCTCCAGTGTGGCCCGCGCGATGTGCCCGCCGGTGTTGTACCGGGAGAGCCCCACCATGGCGCCGCGGGCGTCGGAACGCCAGTAGGGGGCGAACAGGCCGGAGAAGGCGGGAACGAAGTACATCCCGCCGTTGTCCTCCACCGTGCGCGCCAGCTGCTCGCTGTCCGGGGCGCTTCCGATGATCTTCAGCTGGTCGCGCAGCCACTGCACGGCGGCGCCGGTGACGGCGATGGAGCCCTCCAGCGCGTAGACCACGGGAGCGCCGGCGAACTGGTACGCGACCGTCGTCAGCAGCCCGCTGCGCGAACGCACCAGCTCGGTACCGGTGTTGAGCACGAGGAAGTTGCCCGTGCCGTAGGTGTTCTTGGCCTCGCCGGGGGAGAAGCAGACCTGCCCGACGGTGGCCGCGTGCTGGTCGCCCAGCACGCCGGTGATCGGGACGGCGGCGCCCAGCGGCCGGGAGGTGCGGGCCTGGCCGAACGCGTCGGGGTGGGACGAGGGGTGGATGGCCGGCAGCATGGAGCGCGGGATGCCGAAGATCCCCAGCAGCTCGTCGTCCCAGTCCAGGGTCTCCAGGTTCATCAGCATGGTGCGGCTGGCGTTGGTCACGTCCGTGGCGTGCACACCGCCGTTGGGTCCGCCGGTGAGGTTCCACAGCACCCAGGCGTCCGTGTTGCCGAACAGGGCGTGGCCCGCCTCGGCGGCTTCGCGCAGCCCGTCCACGTTCTCCAGCAGCCATTTGATCTTGCCGCCGGAGAAGTACGTGGCCGGCGGCAGTCCGGCCTTGTGGCGGATGACGTCGCCGTGACCGTCGCGTTCGAGGGTGGCGGCGATGCGGTCGGTGCGGGTGTCCTGCCAGACGATGGCGTTGTAGTACGGGCGGCCGGTGCGCGGGTCCCAGACCACTGTCGTCTCGCGCTGGTTGGTGATACCGATGGCGCGCAGGTCGTCGGCCGTGAGACCACCGTCCCGCAGGGCGTTCTGGATCACCGTGTTGGTGCGCTCCCAGATCTCCACCGGGTCGTGCTCGACCCACCCGGACCTCGGCAGGATCTGCTGGTGCTCGAGCTGGTGCTTCGCCACCTCGTTCCCCGAGTGGTCGAAGATCATGAAGCGGGTGCTGGTGGTCCCCTGGTCCACCGCGCCGACGAATTCGGGCATCGCTGCCACCTCTCCTGGTGTGACGACAGGGCCTGGGGACTACGGTTCCTCGGTGGCGGGGCCTTCCTCCTGCGCTCCCGCCCTGGCGTTGATCACCGGCTTGATGAGCAGGTCGTAGACGCCGACACCGACGACGCCGCCGATCAGCGGGCCCACGATGGGAATCCACCAGTAGCTGCTGAACCACCCGAATGTCCCGGGTAGTGCGATCGAGCCCCAGCCCTCGAAGTAGGTGAACAGCCGTGGCCCGAAATCTCGCGCGGGATTGATGGCGTATCCGGCATTGGTGCCGAACGTCAGTCCGATCACGGTGACCACCAGGCCGATGAGGAACGGATGCAGATTCGACAGGGGGGCCACATTGCGCAGGTCGATGAGCGCGCAGACGAGCAGAAGAAGGATTCCTGTTCCCACGATCTGGTCGAGCAGCGGACCCCACCACGAATCCCCGAAATACTCGGCTGGGAATGTCGCGAAGATGGAGTAGGTGGCCAGTGATTCGTCCCGTGGGACTCCTGCGGTGGTTTCGGCCGCGTCGATCGCCCACCGGTAGCAGGCGTAGACGAGCGCGGCTCCGGCGAAGGCGCCCACCACCTGGGCCAGCCAGTACGGCAGGACCTTCCGCCACGGGAAGTCCCCGCGTACGGCGAAGGCCAGCGTCACCGCGGGGTTGATGTGGGCGCCGCTGATGCCACCGGCCACATAGACACCGAACACCACGGCGAGGCCCCAGCCCCATGCGATGATCAGCCAGTTGGCCGGCCCGAATTCCACCGCCTGTCGTCCCGACCCGGGTAGGCCGACCACGGCGACGGCCACGGAACCGGCGCCCAGCAGAAGCAGGACGAACGTCCCCAGGAATTCGGCGAGCATTTCACCGCCGACACCTTCTTTATAACCGCGTCTACGTGCAGTGCGTTCAGCCATCGGCTCTCCTCGGCAGGAATGGCGCGGGCCTTTCCTCCCCCTACCGGAAGCGTATGCGCATGGCGGTGATCGGGCGCGCGGGGCGTCATATTTACCTCCAATAGAGCAATCCATGCCGTCACCACGGCGGTGGCCCGAGGCGGCCCTCATGCGGGTCCACGGACACCACGGCCCCCTCCGGATCGTCACCTCCCGGAAACACGGCCGTTCACCTTCCTGCCACCGCACCGGTTACCGTGGGAGCCACGTTTCCCCGGCCCGGTCAGTGTCGTCCGTGAGCTCGATTCCGATTCCGACGCGACGACCGGAGCCCCGTGAGCCGTTCCACCCGTGCCGTTCCCCCCTGGCTCGCCCATGCCCTGCGGGCCCAGCGGGGGCCGGTCGCCTGGGGCGCGGTCGCGCGGGGCGCGCTGGGCGGCGGGCCCCTGCTGCTCGCGGCCGTCCTCGCGGGACGGCCCACCCTCGGGGTCGTCGCCGCCATCGGCGCCATGTTCGCCGGCATCAACGACCGTCCCGGCAGCCGGCGGTCCTCGGTCGGGCGGATCGGGGGACCCGCGCTCGCGGGCGCGGCCGGGCTGGCCGTCGGGACGTACGCGGGCGAACACCTCGCGGCCGTACCGCTCACGCTGCTGCTCACCGGGCTCGCACTGATCGCCGGTGCGGTCAGCGCGCCGGGGCCCGTGGGCTCCGCCGTGGGCACCCAGTTGCTGGTCGGCGCGGCCGTCGGGGCCGGGATGCCGTTGCCCGAACCGGGCTGGCTGCGGGCGCTCGCCCTGCTCGCCGGCGCCGGATGGCTCCTGCTGCTGCGGCTGGCGCTGCCGGAGTCGCTGGCCGCCACCTTCCGGCTGGACTTCCGCTTCGACGGTGAACGGGGCGCCGTCGCCGGGGTGTACGACGCCATCGCCGCGCTGCTCGACGCCACCGGGACCCCGCACGCCACCGCACGCCGGGCCGCGCTCACGGCCGCCCTCGACCAGGCACAGGACGCGCTCACCGGCCCCCGGCTGCGGCGGTACGCCTCCTCCGCGGCCGAACGCCGGCTGCACGCGCAGTACGCCGCCGCCCTGCCGCTCGCCGAAGCCGCGACCGCACTGGCCTGGGCGGGTGAGGCCGTACCGGCCCGTGCGTCCGAAGGCCCCCGGCGCCTGGCCGCCGCCGTACGCGGCGGCACCCCGACCGGGCCGTTGCCCGCCCCCTCCCGGTCCGCGCCCGCCCTGCGCGCCCTGGACGACGCCCTGCTGCGCGCCGCGGAAGCCTTCGACTCGGGCGCGGGCGGCGACCTGCACAGCCGCAAGCGGTCCCGGGCCGCCCGGCTGCGGACCGTCACCGGCGCCCGGGGCCGGGAGTACGGAATGCGGGTCGCCCTCTGCTTCGGTGCCGGCGTCGCCATCGCCCAGGCCCTGCACCACGCCCGCTGGTACGGGCAGCACGCGCACTGGTACTGGCTGCCCGCCACCGTCGTGTTCCTGGTCAAGCCCGACCTCGGGCCGCTCGCGTCCCGGGTGCTGTCCCGGGCCGCCGGGACCGTGTTCGGCGCCCTCCTGTTCGCCGCCTTCGCCGCGGTGCTGCCCCGGCCGGGAGGGCTGGTCGCCCTGGTCGTGGTGAGCGGGGCGCTGATCCCGTTCGCCGCGCGGCACTTCGCCGCGCAGACCGCCGTCGTCACCGTGCTGGTGCTCGCCCTGGTGATGGCCGCCGGCGAACCCCAGGCCTCCGCCGGCCGGATCGGCGAAACCCTGCTGGCCTGCGCCGTCGTGCTGGTCGTCGGTCATCTCCCGATGCCGGGCCGGCGTGGTGACGCCATCCGGGCCCGGCTCACGGAAGCGGGTGGCGCCGCACAGGCCTACCTCGACCACGTCCTCGGCGGCTCCGGCGACCGCGAGGCCCGCTGGGCCCTGCGCCGCGAGGCGTACCGCACCCTCGCGGAAGCCCGCACGGCCATCGCCCTCGCCTCCGCCGAACTGCCCACGCTCGCCCGGCACGCGGACGGCACCGACGAGATCGCCGCCAGCCTCGAACTGCTCGTCGACACCACCACCGCCTGTGCCGTCCACCTCGACGACACCGGCGGGCTCGGCCCCCGGCACCTGGCACGGCTCACCGAACTGCGGGACGAACTCACCCGGCGCCACGAACGCGCCGGGCTCCCCTCGACCGCACTGCGCGTCGCCGGGTGACGACCCCGCTCAGGCCACCCGCACCCACACCGGTGCGTGGTCCGACCCCGGCGTGCCGCGACGCTCCCCGGGGTCCGCGCCGACCGACGGCAGCCGCGGCGGGCCCTCGTCCGGCAGGCCCGTGCCCGCCGTCGTCACCCGGCGCACCAGACGGTGACTGAGCAGCACATGGTCGATCAGCTCCCGGCGCCCGGAGTTCACCCGCGAATAGCGCTGCGCCGCCGGGATGAGCGGGGCGACGTCCCACAGCCGCGCGGCGTCGCCGTTGTCCGGACGGTCGTGGCCGGGCGTGCCGATCTCCGAACCGGGCGGGCCGAGCAGGATCTGCGTGGTCGCCGCCTGCACCTCGTCGTTGAGGTCGCCGAGGACCGCCACGTCCCGGTCCCGCCCGTCACCGTCGAGCAACTCGTCCGCCAGGGCGCGCAGCGCCGCCGCCTCCGCCGCCCGCCGGTACAGGGCGTAGGCGCCGTAGCGGGCCCGTTCGCCCTCGTCACGCGGATGGAACCGGTTGTCCGGATACGACAGCAGCTTCGACTTCAGATGAGCGACCGCCACCCGCAGTGGCGACCCGTCCTCACCCGTCACCTCCACCGCGAGGAAGCCCCGGCCCGCCGCACCGGCCGTCAGCCCCGAGTCGTCCGCCTGGACCGGGTGCAGCTTCGGCGGGAACGCCGCGGTGTCGGCGATCACCGTCAGCTCCGTACGGCTCAGGAAGCCGACCCGTATGCCCCGGCCGTCCGCGTGCTCGGACAGGGCGATCCGCCAGTCGTCGTCCAGCATCCCGGCCAGATCTTCCAGCGCGCCGGGATCGCCGACCTCCTGCACGCCGAGCAGCGCCGGATCCAGTTCCGTGATCACGGCCGCGAGCGCGGCCAGTTTCGACTCGTACGTGGCCTCGTCCGCGGGCCCGAAAGGGCCGCCGGGCCGGTAGAGGTTCTCCAGGTTCCAGGTGCCGAGGAGCATTCAGGGCCCCTTTCAGCCGTGGGCGGGCTCGTGGTGAGGCCAGGGTGCGCGCCCGGCCCGCCCCGCGACAGAGCCGCGACGGGGATGTCGCGGTTCGGCTCACTCCGGGTCAGGAAGGCGTCGTACGTTGTCGGGATGACGCCTTCTGCCGTGGAGAGTCCCGCCGGACTCATCATCACCGGATGCACCGTCCTCACGCACGACGATCAAGAACGGACCGGTTTCGCGGAGGACGCGGCCGTCGTCGTACGCGACGGGGTCGTGGCGGAGGTGACCCGCGCCGAGGCGGTCGTGGGACGGGCGGCCGACGAGTGGATCGACGGCCGGGGACAGGTCGCCCTGCCCGGCCTGATCAACTGTCACACGCACGCCCCGATGGTGGCCCTTCGCGGGCTCGCCGAGGACCTGCCGACGGAGCAGTGGTTCAACGACGTGGTCTGGCCCGTGGAGTCCAACCTCACCGAGCGGGACGTGGAACTGGGGGCGCGGCTCGCCTGCGCGGAGATGATCCGGGGCGGCGTCACCTGCTTCGCCGACCACTACTTCGCCATGGACGCGGTCGCCGCCGTGGTCGCCGAGTGCGGGATGCGGGCACTGCTGGGGGAGGCGTACTTCTCCTCCCAGGGCGCCCAGGGGCGCGAGCACTCTGTGGAGTTCGCGCTGCGGCACCGCGGCTCGGCGGACGGCCGCATCACCACCGCGCTCGCCCCGCACGCCCCCTACACCGTGAACGACGCGGACCTCGCCGCCACCGCCGAACTGGCCCGCACCCACGGGCTGCCCGTCCATCTGCACGCCGCTGAGAACCGCGACCAGACCGAGGCCTCCCTCGCCCGGCACGGCGTCACCCCCGTCGAGGTCCTGTCCCGCACCGGGATCCTCGACACGGACGTGCTCATCGCCCACGGCACCGGCATCGTCGAGAGCGATCTGCCGCTTCTGGAGCGTGCGGAGGGACGTACCGCCGTGGCCACCGCGCCCCGCGGCTACCTCAAGTTCGCCTGGCCCACCACCACACCGGTGCGGGCGCTGCGGGACATCGGCATCCCGGTGGGGCTCGCAACGGACGGCGCCGCCTCCAACAACTCCCTCGACGTGTGGGAGTCGATGGCCCTCACCTCCCTGATCCAGAAGTCGACGGAGGACGACCCCCGCTGGCTGACCTCTCGTCAGGCCCTGCACCACGCCACGCTGCAGAGCGCACGCGCGGTCGGCCTCGCGGGCAGCGTCGGCTCGATCGCGCCCGGCCACCGCGCCGACATCGTCCTCGTCGACCTCACCGGACCACACACCCAGCCGGTCCACGACCTCGCCGCGACCCTGGTGCACAGCGCCCGCGCCGCCGACGTCCGTACGACGATCGTCGACGGCCGCGTCCTCATGCGGGACCGTGAGCTGCTCACCATCGACGTGCCCGAGGTGCTGCGGGAGCTGGGGGAGCGGCTGCCGGCGCTGGTCGACCGGAGCCACGGACGGCGTGTCCAGGACTACGACACCTGAAAACATCCAGGCCGGGCGATGAGTTCGGAGCGCGCCCGCAGTCACCCCTTGCAACGGGACCGTTGCACAGGAGGAACCATGTCGCTTCCGGAGATCGTCTCGCGTGCCGAGTGGCGCGCGGCGCGCGAGGAACTGCTGGCCAAGGAGAAGGCCGTCACCCGCGCGCGGGACGCGCTCAACGCCGAGCGGCGCCGGCTGCCGATGGTCCTGATCGACCGGGAGTACGCCTTCGAGGGCGGCGACGGCAGGGCCACGCTGCTGGATCTGTTCCAGGGGCGGCAGCAGCTCGTCGTCCACCACTTCATGTTCGCCCCCGAATGGGAGGCCGGGTGCCGCGGCTGCTCCGCGTTCCTGGACCAGATCGGACATCTCGCCCACCTCGGGGCCCGGGGCACCTCCTTCGCCGCGGTCTCCCGGGCGCCGTACACGAGGATCCTGCCGTTCAAGGCGCGGATGGGGTGGACGGTGCCCTGGTACTCCTCGTACCCCGGCGTCTTCAACGAGGATTTCGACGTGACCCTCGAGTTCGAGGGGGAGCTGGTCGAGCGGTCGGGGCTGAGCTGCTTCCTGCGGGACGGCGACCAGGTCTTCCACACGTACTCGGCCTACGGGCGAGGCATCGAAGGGCTCGGCTCGACCACCAGCCTGCTGGACCTCACCGCGCTCGGCAGGCAGGAGGCGTGGGAGGAACCCGAGGGGCGCGCGTGGGCTCTCGGGGCGGCTGCGGGAGGGGAGCGTGTCCGGTATCACGACGAGTACGACGACTGACACGGAAGGTGACGGATTACTCCGAAAAGCTGAGAGCCCGCTCACACGTGGCGGTGAACGGGTGTCAACTACGTCTCAGTACCGTCACTGAGCGAGGCGTTCGCCCCATGGTTGGCGTTTAACTCTACGAGTACAGCGCTACATGGAGGTGGCAGGGTGAACGGGCGAACGGTGCTCGAACGCTTTCCCGCAGGTGGACCGCGCGGCTCATGGCCGGCGGAGGAGTTCGCGCATGCGCGGCGCCTGGAAGGACTGCCCGCCG
The DNA here is from genome assembly GCF_055571035.1 of Streptomyces malachitofuscus. NCBI lineage: Bacteria > Bacillati > Actinomycetota > Actinomycetes > Kitasatosporales > Streptomycetaceae > Streptomyces > Streptomyces malachitofuscus. The sequence continues at coordinate 35,573 of NZ_JBVIGA010000010.1, forward strand.
AGGTTGTCATGGACCTCGCTACCGACATGTTCCTGGTGATCGTCCGCGGCGACGGCGGCGGTGATGTGACGGCGTGAGCGGACGCATGACGCCGAGGTCCTGAGCGGCGTCGAGGGCACCCGGGGGGGCGAGGGTCCCGGAAGGCCGCCTACGCGCTGACCGGACGGGACCAGGCGGGGGTGGTGTCCGTCAGGCGGCACAGAGCCAGGTAGAGGGGTATCGGCGGCGTGTAGGGGAGCGTGCCGTCGGGACGATGGATCAGACCGGGCAGCTCGGGGGCCCCGGCGTCGGGGAGGACCGCGCCGGCCGCGTAGTGCGCGGGGGCGGGCCACTCCAGCGCGTAGTCGGAGTCGGACGGGACCAGCCACCACCAGTGCGCCTCATCGGCGTAGACGCATCCCACCCGGGGCAGTCGGGGCAGCACCAGCGGGCCGAAGCGGGCAGGTACCGCCACCGCGTCGCAGCCCATGGGTGCCGTCATGCCGTCGGGTACCGGCAGCCGGCGGGGGGTGGCCGGGGTGTTCCGTCCGCGCTGGAGGTTAACCAGCGAGTTCAGGCTCAGCACCCGGGTGCCACTGGCGCCTGTCACGCCCGGCCCCCGTCCCGGTGGACGCGTTGGTGCGGAGTGAAGTCCGACGTCGCCGCCGGGTGTGCGTCCGGGGCGGCCGCCGGTGTCCGCGCCGGCCGGTGCGACTGGGTGGTCCCGCCGCCGTCCGGCTCGTTGTCGCCGCCGTCCGGGCCGCCGTCCGGGCCGCCGTCCGGGCCGGGCTTGGGCCGGGCGCCCCAGCCCAGGTCGTTGCGCGGTTCCGCGGGGTCGAGCGGAGTGTCCGCCCCGCGGGGAAGGTCGGCCCAGACCAGCAGCCCTGGACCGTGCTCGTGGGCGCCCCAGGCATGACACAGGGCGTCGACGAGGAGCAACCCCCTCCCGTGTTCCTCCTCCGGCCGCTGCCGGGTGTTCGCCCGCGGCAGGTCCGGTGCGCAGCCCTCGTCCCGCACGGCGATGCGCACCAGATCGTCGCCGTCGTGCAGCTCGCAGACCACGTGGCTGCTCGCGGTGTGCACGATGGCGTTGGTGACCAGTTCGGAGACGACCAGTTCCGCCGTGTCGCAGATGTCCTCGCACACCGACCAGCCGGTCAGCCGTGCCCTCGTCAGGCGTCTGGCCTGAGCCGGGGAACCCGGATGAGCGGCCAGTTCGAAACGGAACCGGCGCTCGGCAGCGGCCTCCGAGGGGGCTGGTGCCGAGGCGGCGCCGAGGCCGACGGAACCTGCGGCGGCGTCTGTTCCTAAGGGCGCGGACGGAATCACGCTTGCCACTATCGCCCCGCCGTGAACACTTGGCAAGTGTCACTCTGAAAAATGCAGAGTGCTGTGTGACGGTCTGGAAGGCCGTGGCACACTGCTCGCAACAGCACCTCGCGCGGCGCCAGTTGGGATCGCCGGAGATTTGTTCGAACGGACGTTCGATCGAATGGGTCTTCGGAAGGATCTTCGAATGGCGCCGCCGGGCTGTCAGGATTTGTTCGAGGGAGGTGGAGTGTGAGCGAACCCCGGTCCGCGCCGACGGTGGGACAGGTGGTTCTCGGCCGGCGCCTGCTGGACCTGCGGGAACGCGCGGGGCTCAAGCGCGAGGAGGCCGCCCGCATCCTCCGGGTCGCCCCCGCCACCGTGCGCCGCATGGAGATGGCCGAGGTCGCGCTCAAGATCCCCTACCTCCAGCTCCTGCTGAAGGCGTACGGCGTCTGCGACGACGAGGCCGACGCCTTCGTGCAGCTGGCGGAGGACGCCAACCGCCCCGGCTGGTGGCAGCGCTTCCACGACATCCTGCCCGGCTGGTTCTCGATGTACGTCAGCCTGGAGGGTGCCGCCTCCCTCATCCGCAGCTACGAACCCCACTTCGTCCCCGGAGTGCTCCAGACCGAGGACTACGCCCGCGGCGTACTGCGATCCGGCGCCATAGGGCAGACCCGGCCCGAGGACATCGACCGCCACGTCGACCTGCGCATGCAACGGCAGGAACTGCTCACCCGTAAGGACGCGCCCCGGCTGTGGGTCGTGATGGACGAGACCGCGCTCCGCCGCCAGGTCGGCGGCCCGGAGGTGATGCGTGCGCAGATCGACAAGCTGCTCGAGGCCACGAAGCTGCCCAATGTGACGCTGCAGGTCGCGACCTTCGACGGCGGGCCGCACCCCGGCACGTACGGGCCGTTCGTGCTGTTCCGATTTGCCATGCCCGAACTGCCGGACATGGTCTACAGCGAGTACCTGACCGGCGCCGTCTACCTGGACGCGCGCACCGAGGTGGCGACCCACCTCGAAGTCATGGACCGCATGGCGGCGCAGGCCGCTACGGCACATCGCACGAAGGAGATCCTCCGGGATCTCCGCAAGGAGCTGTGAATGGAACTCATGAAGCCCCCGAAGCCCCTGCCCCGCCCGCAGGCGCACACCGGAAGGATCTACAACGGCATGCCCGCGCGGGAACTGGGCAGCGAGGGCTGGCACAAGCCGTGGAGCGGCGGCAACGGAGGGAACTGCCTGGAGGCGATGAAGCTCGACGACGGCCGGATCGCCGTACGCCAGTCCACCGATCCGGACGGCCCCGCGCTCATCTACACCTCCGCGGAGATGACGGCCTTCATCGAGGGAGCGAAGGCGGGAGAGGCGGATTTCCTGCTGTCCTGAGAACTGTTGTCCGCTCTACCTTTGCGTTCCCCCTTCTGATTTGGCACTGACTTGACCACTAACAGTTGCAGGAAGTTACGGAGTCCGTCATGACCGGGCAGCCCCCCGTGGAGATCGACACCAGCAGACCGCACCCCGCCCGCATGTACGACTGGTATCTCGGAGGCAAGGACAACTATCCGGTCGACGAGGAAATGGGCCGGCAGATGCTGTCCCTCGAGCCGCGGACACCGGTGATGGCACGCGTGAACCGCGCGTTCATGCACCGGGCGACGCGCTGGCTGGCCGGCCAGGGCATACGCCAGTTCCTCGACATCGGCACCGGCATCCCCACCGAGCCCAATCTGCACCAGGTGGCCCAGGAGATCGTGCCGGACGCCCGTGTCGTGTACTGCGACAACGATCCCATCGTGCTGGCCCACGCGGGGGCGCTGCTGCGGGGCACAAACGAGGGGGTGACCGAGTACCTCCAGGCCGATGTACGGGATCCGGACGTCATCCTGGAGGGCGCGCGGAGGATCCTCGACTTCGACGAGCCGATCGCCCTGTCGCTCATCGCCCTGCTGCACTTCATCCCCGACGAGGACGGGGCGCACGAGCTGGTCGGGCGGCTGCTGGCGGACCTTCCCTCAGGCAGCCACCTGGTCGTCACCCACGCGACGGCCGACTTCACCCCCGAGTTGTCGAAGGCGGCCATCGAGAAGTTCAGGGCCGCCGGCGTCACCCTGGCGCTGCGTTCCCGGGAGGAGTTCACCCGCCTCTTCGACGGCCTGGACCTCGTCGACCCGGGTGTGCGGGTCCCTCACGAGTGGCACCCCGAACTGGGGGAGCCCGTCCCGGGCCAGGACGACGGCGTCATCCCCGGCTACGGAGCGGTGGCCCGCAAGCCGTGACCACGAGGCAGCCCGCGGGCGACGAACGCCGTCGAGCCCGCGGGCCGTCCTCGCGGCTCCCGCAGACCTCCCCCGAACTGCACCGAGGAAGGGAGAGCGCTCACACGGTCATGGGGCGGTCGTAGGGACCGATCGGCGCCGGCAGCCGACTCGGCGAGTCGGTCAGGTACCGGTCGACGGCCGCCGCCACCGCCCGCCCCTCGGCGATCGCCCACACGATCAACGACTGCCCACGCGCGGCGTCCCCCGCCGCGAACACCCCCGGCACGTTCGTGGCGAAATCGGCGTCCCGCGCGATCGTGCCCCGAGGATCCAGCGCCAGCCCCAGCCGGTCAACGAGCCCGTCACGCCGATCGGGTCCGGAGAAACCCAGCGCCAGCAGCACCAGATCGGCGGGCAGCGTCCGCTCCGTATCCGGCACGGCCCGGCGCCCGGAGTCCACCTCCACCAGCCGCAACGCACACACGCGCCCCTCCGCGTCCCCCTCGAACCGCAGCGTCGACGCCGCGAACACCCGCGCGTCCGCATCCGCCGCCGGTGCCGTCCGCAACGCCCCCGCCTCCTCGTGCGCCGGGGACAGCCGGTACAGCTTCGGATACGTCGGCCACGGCTCGGCGTCCTCGTCCCGCTCACTCGCCGGCCGGCCGTAGATGTCGAGCTGGGTGACCGAGGCGGCACCCTCACGCACGGCCGTCCCCAGACAGTCCGCCCCCGTGTCACCGCCGCCGACGATGACGACATGCCGCCCCGCGGCGGACAACGGCGACGACTCCAGGTCCCCCGCGCACACCCGGTTGGCCAGCGGCAGGTACTCCATCGCCTGGTGGATCCCGCCGAGTTCACGCCCCGGCACCGGCAGCTCCCGCCAGGCGGTGGCACCCGTGGCGATCACCACGGCGTCGTAACGCGCCCGTAGCTCCGCCGCGTCCACGTCCCGCCCGACCGTTGTGGAGGTACGGAACTTCGTGCCCTCGGCGCGCATCTGCTCCACACGCCGGTCCAGATGCCGCTTCTCCATCTTGAACTCGGGGATGCCGTACCGCATCAGCCCGCCGACCCGGTCGTCCCGCTCGTACACGGCGACGGTGTGACCGGCCCGGGTCAACTGCTGGGCCGCGGCCAGCCCGGTGGGCCCGGAGCCGATGACCGCGACCGTCCGGCCGGAGAGGCGCTCGGGCGGCGCCGGCGGCGCGAAGCCCTCCGCCCAGGCCCGGTCGGCGATGGCGCACTCGACGTTCTTGATGGTGACCGCCGGCTGATTGATGGCCAGCACACAGCCCGCCTCGCAGGGCGCCGGGCACAACCGCCCGGTGAACTCGGGGAAGTTGTTGGTGGCGTGCAGACGCTCGGCCGCCGCTCGCCAGTCCTCCCGCGAGACCAGGTCGTTCCACTCGGGGATGAGGTTGCCCAGCGGACAGGCCTGGTGGCAGAAGGGCACACCGCAGTCCATGCAGCGGTCGGCCTGTCCGCCGATGATGGGCAGCAGTGCCCCGGGGACATGGACCTCGTCCCAGTCGCGGACCCGTTCCGCCACCGGCCTGCGCGGCCATTCCTCGCGGGGCGTGGTCAGGAATCCCTTGGGATCGGCCATGGCCGTCTTCCTTGCGTGCGCGGGTGACAGGCCGTGCGTGGTCGGGCGGCACTCTTCCGGCCACGATACGTCCGCCCGTCCACGTCCGCAGAGTGCCCGGAGAGCGCTTGCCCGGACGCCGGCTGGTTGCCAGGGCCGGCGGGCCCGTCAGCCGGTGAGGGCCAGGACGTACGCCAGCGCGGCCCCGGCCGACGCGAACGTGCGGACGTGGTTCCACATCGTCCACTCGCGCACGTAGACCGGCCAGTACGCGGCCGCCTCCGGGCTCCCCGGCTCCAGCCGGGCCAGCGCGTCGTTGCGCGGTATGCTCGCGACCACGGTCAGTCCGAACGACCCCAGCAGGTACAGGGCTCCACCCACCAGCAGCTCCGCCGCCCCCTCGCCGGGCCACAGCACGAACGTCACCACCGTGAGCACCGCACACAGCACCGCCGATCCCAGGAACACCAGCATGAAGGCCGGCCGCACCGCCGCCACGTTCACCGCCTGCATCGCGGCCACGCCCTGCGCGGGCGGCAGCGCCGCGAGCCCTCTCATCACGAAGGCCGAGAAGGCGCAGAAGACCCCGGCGGCCAGCCCCGTCCCGACCACACCCAGCACGGTCAGCACGTAGTACGGCCCGTCGATCATGTCGTCACCCCCGTCCGGTGGCCGGAATCCGTCCGGCCACCACCGTCACCCCAAGTGAATGCGAACCGGACCGCGCCCGGCCATGGCCGAGGGACGCGGGCGCATGCGCGAGCGTCCAGGGCAGGAAGGCACCCTCCGTCGGGCGAATCCGGGAGCGGGGGAGGCGGGCCCGCGGGCCGTCACCCGGTGGAACCGAGCCCTTCCTCCGACCACCCCGTCAGTACCGTCTCCACCGCTGCCGCGATCCTCCGCCGCGCCTCGTGCCGCGGCACCCCGCTCATCAGCAGGCGGTCGTACGAGGTGTCCAGATGCCGTACGGACGCCACGACCGCCGCCGTCACCGCCCTCTCGGACAGTGCCCGGCCCGCCGCGCTCCTCCCCACCCGTCCGCTGCCCCGCACCGAGGCGTGCGCGGCGACGGCACGGGCGCGCACCTCCGGGCAGCCGGGGAACAGCCGTCGTATCTCCGCCGCGAACGCCTCGGTGAACCGCACGTCCTCGGCGGCCCGCCGCCGGGCGTCCCGCATCCGGCGTCTCCGGCGTGCCTCCGCGTCCGCGAGGCAGCGCTGCTCCGCCCGGGCCAGCGCCTCCTCCTCGACCAGCACGCCCTGCCGCTCGTACCGCCCCCTGCGCCGGTCGAACCGCACGACCACCGCCGACAGCGAGCTCTCCTCCCGCGACCGGCGGGTGAGCGCCGTGTCGCCCCGTGGAAGGAAGACGAGGTGGCCGAGGTCGGCACAGTCGAGACAACGCGGTACCCCGTTCTCCATGACGAGCAGGGGGAGCGGGCCACGACGGCAGCCGGCGCAGTGCCGTTCCCGCAGCGGCTGGTGGACGACAAGCCCGGCGAACCGAGGGGGAGTTGCACGGGATGCCATGACAGGATCCTTCCCCCCGACCGGCCGCGAGCCACGTTCCGGACGCCGGGCTGACGCATTATGGCGGTGTGCGACTCGAAGCGATCACCTGGGACCGGCTCGGCGACCTCCTCGCCGAGCGTCTGCTGGAGCTGAAGACCGCCGACGGCGGTCCCTGGCCCCGGGTCGCCCTCGACGGCGCCCCTGCCGCCCGGCCCGGAGACCTCGCGGAGCGGGTCGCCCTGGCACTGCGGATACGCGGCCGGCCGTCCCTCGTCGTCGGCACCGACGGCTTTCTGCGCCCCGCCTCGGTCCGGCTCGAGTACGGCCACCAGGACGTGGAGTCCTACTACGACGGCTGGTACGACACCGGCGCCCTGTGGCGCGAGGTGTTCGGCCCCCTGGAACCCGGCGGGGACGGCCGGGTGCTGCCCGACCTGTGGGACCCCGTCACCGACCGCGCCACCCGCAGCCCCTACGCCGTGCTCCCGCCCGGCGGCGTGCTGTTGCTGCACGGTCCTCTCCTTCTGCGCCACTGGTTCCCCTTCGACCTGAGCGTGCACCTCCTCCTCTCCCCTGGCGCGCTGCGCCGGCGTACCGCCGAGGCCGAGCACTGGACCCTCCCCGCGTTCGAACGCTACGAGCGGGAGAGCGACCCGGCCGGCACGGCCGACGTCCTGGTGCGGGCCGACGATCCCCGCCATCCGGCCTGGCGCGGCTGACCGGCGCGGCAGGCGGCCGCGGGCCCGGCGCGAGCCGCCCCTCCGGGTGCCGTCCGCGGGCGGCACGACGAGAATGAGGGCGTCGGGACTCGCGGTGCGCCCGCGCCGCGCCGGCCGTCGGCACCGGGAGGTACCCATGACCACCGCCGGAGACATCATGCACCGCGGCGCCCAGTGGATCCCCGCCCACGAAACCCTGGACCGCGCAGCCCAGTTGATGCGCGAGCTCAACGTCGGCGCCCTGCCCATCAGCGACGAGAACGAGCGGCTCTGCGGCATCCTCACCGACCGTGACATCGTCGTCGGCTGTGTCGCCATGGGTCACGACCCCGCCCAGGTCACCGCCGGCGACATGGCCAAGGGCACCCCGCGCTGGATCGAGGCCGACGCAGACGTGGACGAGGTCCTGTACGAGATGCAGACCCACCGGATCCGCAGGCTGCCCGTCATCGACAACAAGCGTCTGGTCGGCATGATCAGCGAGGCGGATCTCGCCCGCCATCTGACGGAGGGGCAGATCGCCACATGGGCCGAGAACGTCTACGCGAGGTCCACCACCGGCTGAGGCCGGGGTCACAGCCAGCGGCTGCGCCGGAACGCCCGGTACAGCAGCAGACACGCCACGGATATCACCCCGATGACCATGCCGTAGCCGTATCTCCAGTGCAGCTCCGGCATGTGGTCGAAGTTCATGCCGTACATCCCGCAGACCATCGTCGGCACCGCCACGATGGCCGCCCACGCGGTGATCTTGCGCATGTCCTCGTTCTGCGCCACCGTGACCTGCGCCAGATGCGCCTGAAGAATCGAGTTGATCAACTCGTCGAACGCCGCTATCTGCTCCTTCGCCCGCAGCAGGTGGTCGGCGACATCGCGGAAGTACGCCTGTATCTCCGGGGCGACGACCCGGATCGGCCGTGTGGCGAGCTCCTCCAACGGCCGGCCGAGCGGGAACACCGCCCGCTTCAGTTCGAGCAGTTCCCGTTTGAGCTGGTAGATGCGGCCCGGATCGACCCGCGCTCCGTGCTCCGCGAACACATCCGTCTCGACCTGGTCGATGTCCTCCTGGACCGAGTCGATGACGGTGAGATAGTCGTCGACCACATGGTCCGCGATCGCATGCAGCACCGTGGACGGACCCTGGGCGAGCTGCCCGGGATCGGACTCCAGCCCCTCGCGCAGCGGACCCAGCGAGCCGTGCCGTCCATGCCGCACGGTGACCACGAAGTCCTCACCGAGAAACACCATGATCTCTCCGGTGTCCACCACTTCACTGTTCGCGGTGAGTTCCTCGTGCTCGACGTAGCAGACCGTCTTGAACACGGCGAACAGCGTCTCCCCGTACCGCTCCAGCTTCGGCCGCTGATGGGCCTCGACGGCGTCCTCCACCGCCAGCGGGTGCAGATCGAACAGCTCGGCGATGCCGGCGAACTCCTGGTCGGTCGGCTCGTGCAGCCCCAGCCAGACGAAGCCCTCCCCCTCCCTGCGGACCCGCTTCACCGCGTCCACCGGAGCACCGCGGGCGGAGACGCGGTGACCGTCCCGGTAGGTGACGCAGTTGACCACCGAGGAGCCCAGCGGGGACCGGGCCGGATGGCTCAGATCCACTCGAGGACGCCGCCGTGCCAGCCCGGCCACCCGGCGCAGCCCGCCGGCCCTGCCGAGACTCCTGACCTTCCGCAGATTCCCTGCCATGGACATGTGGCCCCCCTCGTGTGGTTCCTCCGCGCCGATCCTGCTTTCCGCGTCTGGCTCGCCAGTCTGCCAGTCCCCGGGGAACCACGTGCGAACCTGTGGACAGGGGCCGTTCCGCTGTGTTCCTGCCTGTGGATAAGGGGGGTTCGCCCGGTGAGGCGTCCCCCGTCAGGCGAGCGCCGGCGGGCGGCCCCCCGTCCGTTCCACCGCCTGTGCGCCCGCCAAGCAGCCCTCCGCCGCCGCCTTTCGCGGTTCGGCGCCCGCGAGCAGGGCCGCGAGGAACGCGCCGGTGAAGGCGTCACCGGCACCGGTGGTGTCACGGGGTGTGGACGGCACGGCCGGAACCCGGGCACACACCTCGCCGGACCGCGCGATCAACGCACCGTCCGCGCCCTGTGTGGCCACCACCAGCGGGACATGGCGGCTCAGCCGCGCCACCGCGTCCGCGGCATCGGAAACGCCCGTCAGCAGGCACGCCTCGTCGCGGCTGGGCAGCAGCACGTCCACACCCTCGACGAGTGCCAGGAAGCGGTCGATGCCCAGCGCGCCGAGGAACCCGGCAGACGCCGGATCCAGACTCACCGGCACCCCCCGCGCACGCGCCGCCTTCAACGCCACCGCGACGAATGCCCGGCTCTCCTCGGCGAAGAGCAGGTAACCCGACAGATGCAGCCGCCCCACCCCGTCCAGCAAGGTGTCCGACCAGTCACCGGGACCGAGCCGCAGCGACGCCCCGCTGTCGGTGAGGAAGGTCCGCTCGGCCGCCGCGTCCTCGTCGACCAGGCAGATCACCGTCCCCGTCGGCGCCTGGTCGTCCACGACGAGCAGCGGACGGACCCCGCAAGAGGTCAGCTCCCTTTCGTGCCAGGCCGCCGCGTCCGCACCCACCCGCCCGACGAGCCGGACCTCGGCGCCGCCCCGGCGCGCCGCCCAACAGGCCACATTGGCACCCGCGCCACCCGGCACCGTCCGGACCGCCGCCGCCGTGTCCGTCCCCGAGGCGAGCGGTCCCCGGTACCGGGCGACCACATCGGTGATCACATCACCGGCGACCAGCAACGCGCCCGCCCGTACGGCCCCCGGCACTCCCGTCACTCCCCGGCGGCCCAGGCGGCCGCGACCCGGGCCGCGAGGCGCACATTGCCCCGGACCGCGGCGAGGTTCGCGGCGAGGGAGGCGCCGTCGGTGTGGCGGACCAGATGAGCGAGGAGGAACGGGGTGACCCCCTGACCGGTGACGCCCTCCGCCTCACACGCGCGCAGCGCCTCGTCCAGCACCCGCGCGTGCACCCCGGGATCCAACTGCTCGGCCTCGGGCACGGGATTGGCCACGATCAGCGCCGACTCGGTCCCGCCGAGCGCGTCCTGCGCCCGCATGGTGGCCGCCACCTGCCCCGGCGTGTCCAGCCGCCAGTCCACGGGATGCCCCGAGTCCGACAGATAGAAGCCCGGAAAACGATCCGTGCCGTACCCGGCGACCGCCACCCCCAGCGTCTCCAGCCGCTGCAGGGTCGCGGGCACGTCCAGGATCGACTTCACCCCCGCGCACACCACGGTGATCCGGGTACGCGCCAGCAGACCCAGGTCGGCCGACTCGTCCTGGGTCACCGTCCACTCCCGGTGCACCCCGCCGAGCCCTCCGGTGGCGAACACCCGTATGCCCGCGCGCGCCGCGAGCAGAGCGGTGGCGGACACCGTGGTCGCCCCGCTCCCGCCGGCCGCCACCACGAGCGGCAGATCCCGATGCCCCAGCTTGCGGATCCCCTCCCCGCCCGCGATCCGCTCCAACTGCTCCTTGTCCAGGCCGATCCGGGGCCGCCCGTCCAGCACGGCGATCGTCGCCGGTACCGCTCCCTCCTGCCGTACGGCCGCCTCCAGCTCCAGCGCCACCTGCAGATTGCGCGGCCGGGGCAGTCCGTGCGCGATGATCGTGGACTCCAGGGCCACCACCGGCCGGCCCGCGGCGATCGCCTCCCGCACCTCTTCGGACACCATGAGCACCACGAGCCTGCCTCCTGTCTGCCGCCTCTCCCTCATCTCTGGCGGTCCGTGCCCCGGGCCAAACCCCTTGCGTGCCGTCACCCGGGTCACGGAGGCTGGCGACCATGACGGACAACACGACTCGCCTCGACCACATCGTCCTGTGGGTGCGTGATCCCATCGCCAGTGCCGGCTTCTACGAGAAGAGCGTGGGCCTGGAGCCCGTGAGGCTCACCGACTTCTCCGTGGGTGAGGCGCCCTTCCCCTCGGTCCGCGTCAACGAGGAGACCATCCTCGACCTCATGCCGTCGGCCATGGCGGAGCGCATGACGATGCTTCCCGGCGCCGTCGAGAGCTCCGGCCACCCCGTGAACCACGTCTGCCTGTCCCTGCCGGCCGACCGGTTCGACGCACTCCGCAGCCGCCTCGAAGAGCAGTCCGTGCCGGTGACGGACCTCTCGCACGACTCCTTCGGCGCGCGCGGCCTGGCCAAACGCAGCTTCTACTTCCGTGACCCGGACGGCAACGTGTTCGAGGCGCGGCACTACGACTGACCCGGTGTCCCGCGGCTGCCCGGGCCGTCAGAACAGCGGCTCGGGCAGCACACCCTCCAGGGCGAGCAGCCGCCTCTTCGTCTCCAGTCCGCCCCCGAAACCGCCGATGCCGCCGTCGCTCTCCACGACCCGGTGGCAGGGCACGACGACGGGCAGGGGATTGGCGCCCATGGCCATGCCCACGGCCTGCGCGGCACCCGGCTGGCCCACCCGCCCGGCCAGATCGCCGTACCCGACGACCGCGCCGAACGGCACCCCGGCGGCCAGCTCCCGCAGCACCTCCCGGTTGAAGCCCGATATCAGCGACCAGTCCAGTGGCAGCTCGAAGGACTGCCGCTCGCCCGCGAAGTACGCCTCCAGCTGGCCTATCGCCTCGGCCAGCAGCGGGGAGTCCGGCTCCTCGACCGGTGTGGCGCCGAGCCGGGACGCCAGCCGCTCCAGAGCGCGCTCGCGCACCTCCGCGCCGGCGTGGAACACGACGTTGACCAGGCCCTCGCGGGTCGCGGCCAGCAGCAGCGGGCCGATGCCGGTCTCCATCACGGCCCACACGACCCGCTGCTCGTTCTGCCCATGGCTGTCCATGCGCCCCACCGTACGACTCGCCACCGACAACGCCGGGCGAGCGCCGGTCACACGGGCGGACCGTCAGCCACCGACCGCGTCCCGCACCACGTCGGGCGTGTTGGTGATGATCCCGTCCACCTGGAACCCGGCGACCCGCCGAGCCGCGGCCGCGTCGTTCACGGTCCAGGTGAACACCTCCATCCGCTTGCCGTGCGGACCCCGGAAGCCGTGCACGGCGGCGACGTAGGCGGCGGAGAGCGAGCCGTGCGAGGGATTGATCTGGTCGGTGAACGCAGCGTACGAGGGCAGGTCCGCGACCGGCGGCGTCCCGAGGAATCCGGTCTTCACGGCGGGCTTCAGCTCATGGACCGTCCGTACGCTGTCCGCGCTGAAGCTCTGCACGATCAGCCGGCGCCTCACATGCGGGCGGTCGAGCCACCCCTCGTTGCTCAGGGTCTTGAGGGTCTCCCGTTCGATCCCCGGGTAGAGCTGGGGGTTCTTGAGCTCCAGGAGCAGCTTCTGGTCGTACCGCTCCATGCGGTGCAGGAACTGCTCGAGCGTCGGAACGCGCGCGCCCGCGTACGCCGGGTCGAACCAGCTGCCCGCGTCCAGCCGGGCGATCTCCGCGGCGGTGAAGTCCTTCACCTTCCACGGAGCACGGTCGGGGAACACCTCCTCGACGTCCGTGGTGCGCTGCAGGCTGTCGTCGTGGAGGACGACGAGTTCACCGTCCTTCGTGCGCTGGACGTCGTTCTCCACCCACTCGACACCGAGGGCGGCCGCCTTGTCGACGGCCGCAAGCGTGTTCTCGGGCGCGTACGCGGAGGCGCCGCGATGAGCGACGATCACGGTTCGGGAGCTGCCGTTTCCGGCGGCCTGCGCGGGGGAGAAGGGGAGCAGGAGGGCGACGGTACCCAGGAGCGCGGTGGTCGAGGCGGCGACAGCGCGTGCGTGCATGCGTACTCCTCGCGTTGAACGGTCACGGTCAGATCAACTGTGACAGCAGAGGGTCAACACGAGACGGGTGCAGGATGGCCACAGATTGAACGGAGTTGCCCGAACTCCGCACACTGGTGCCACACACCTGGGGCAAGGGCGTGTTTCTTTGCCGGATAGTCGTTCGACCATTCCGGTGGGGGACATACTCTCTGCGTCAACCCTGGCCGCCGTCGCGGTCCTGGGAGGGGGACCACATAGGGTCGTTGCGGGACGAACAGGGCGGGAAGGGCAGCCGCGCATGCAAGGCACGGTCGACGGATTCAGTTACGGCCTGGTCACGCCGCTGGTGGCCTTTCTCATGGCCTGTCTCGGCGGTGCCCTGGGCCTGCGCTGCACCACCAGATCCAGAACGGCTCGGCGGTCCTGGCGCGCCGGCTGGCTCGCCCTGGGCTCCGTGGCCATCGGCTCCGGCATATGGACGATGCACTTCATCGGCATGATGGGCTTCACGATCGAGGGCACCCCGATCCGCTACGACCGGGCCATGACGTTCGCCAGCCTCGCCGTGGGCATCGTCATGGTGGGCATAGGGATCTTCATCGTGGGCTACCGGGGTGCCTCCGGAACGGCCCTTTTCACCGGTGGCACCGTCACCGGCCTCGGCATCGCCTCGATGCACTACCTCGGCATGGCCGGCATGAGCCTTGACGGCCGGCTCGAGTACGACACCTTCGTCGTCGCCGCCTCCGTGGCCATAGCCATGGCCGCCGCCACCGCCGCCCTGTGGGCGGCCGGACAGGTGAGGGGCGTCCTGTGGAGCGTGGGCGCGAGTCTCGTCATGGGGGTCGCGGTCACCGGCATGCACTACACCGGCATGGCCTCACTCGACGTCCACGTCCACGGCACCGCCACTCCCGTCGCGGGGGAGTCCGCGGGCAACCTGCTCGGTCCCCTGATGGTCGGTCCGCTCGCGTTCCTCGTGCTGGCGGGCATCGTGGTGATCTTCGACCCGCTGATCGTCGCGGGCGGACCGGGCACACCGCCCGCCGAGCACAAGCCCGGCATCCCCGCCCACCCTCCGGCCCACCACCGTCCGGCGCGCTCGCGACTGCGCCTGCGCGGTCCCGTGGAACACCGTTCCCGCACCCCGCAACGACGCTGATCCGGACTCGTTGTCAGTGGGGGGTCGTACGGTGGATGGCATGCGGCCCGTTTCCCAGATCGAACGCACGGTGGCGCCCTTCGAGGTCGTCAGCCCCTACCAGCCGAGCGGCGACCAGCCGACGGCCATCGCCGACCTCGCCCGGCGCATCGAAGCAGGTGAGAAGGACGTCGTCCTGCTCGGCGCGACCGGCACCGGCAAGTCCGCCACCACGGCGTGGATGATCGAGAAGCTCCAGCGCCCCACCCTGGTGATGGCGCCGAACAAGACCCTGGCCGCACAGCTGGCCAACGAGTTCCGCGAGCTGCTGCCGAACAACGCCGTCGAGTACTTCGTCTCGTACTACGACTACTACCAGCCCGAGGCGTACGTCCCGCAGTCGGACACCTACATCGAGAAGGACTCCTCGATCAACGAGGAGGTCGAACGGCTGCGCCACTCGGCGACCAACTCGCTGCTCACCCGCCGCGACGTCGTCGTGGTCGCCTCCGTCTCCTGCATCTACGGCCTGGGCACGCCGCAGGAGTACGTGGACCGCATGGTCCCCCTCCGCGTCGGCGACGAGGTCGACCGCGACGAACTGCTGCGCCGCTTCGTGGACATCCAGTACACGCGCAACGACATGGCCTTCAGCCGCGGCACCTTCCGCGTCCGGGGCGACACCATCGAGATCTTCCCGGTGTACGAGGAGCTCGCCGTCCGCATCGAGATGTTCGGCGACGAGATCGAGGCGCTGTCCACACTGCATCCCCTCACCGGCGAGATCATCAGCGACGACCAGCAGCTGTACGTCTTCCCCGCCTCCCACTACGTCGCGGGCCCCGAGCGGCTGGAGCGCGCGGTCAACGACATCGAGAAGGAGCTCGGCGAGCGCCTGACCGAGCTGGAGAAGCAGGGCAAGCTGCTGGAGGCCCAGCGGCTGCGCATGCGGACCACCTACGACATCGAGATGCTCCGCCAGATCGGTTCCTGCTCCGGGGTGGAGAACTACTCGATGCACTTCGACGGCCGTTCGCCCGGCTCGCCGCCGAACACCCTGCTGGACTACTTCCCGGACGACTTCCTCCTCGTCATCGACGAGTCGCACGTCACCGTCCCGCAGATCGGCGCCATGTACGAGGGCGACGCCTCCCGCAAGCGCACCCTGGTCGACCACGGCTTCCGGCTCCCCTCCGCCCTGGACAACCGCCCGCTGAAGTGGGAGGAGTTCCAGGAGCGCATCGGCCAGGCCGTCTATCTGTCGGCCACTCCCGGACAGTACGAGCTCTCCCGCGCGGACGGCTTCGTCGAGCAGATCATCCGCCCCACCGGCCTCGTCGACCCCGAGGTCGTGGTCAAGCCCACCGAGGGCCAGATCGACGACCTGGTCCACGAGATCCGCGCGCGCGTGGAGAAGGACGAACGCGTCCTGGTCACCACGCTCACCAAGAAGATGGCCGAGGACCTCACCGACTACTTCCTGGAACTCGGCATCCAGGTGCGCTACCTGCACAGCGATGTCGACACCCTGCGCCGGGTGGAGCTGCTGCGGGAGCTGCGCAGCGGTGAGTACGACGTCCTCGTCGGCATCAACCTGCTGCGTGAGGGCCTCGACCTGCCCGAGGTGTCCCTGGTGGCGATCCTCGACGCCGACAAGGAGGGCTTCCTGCGTTCGGGCACCTCCCTGATCCAGACCATCGGCCGCGCGGCGCGCAACGTCTCCGGCCAGGTCCATATGTACGCCGACAAGATCACCCCGGCGATGGAGAAGGCCATCGACGAGACCAACCGCCGCCGGGAGAAGCAGATCGCGTACAACCAGGCCAAGGGCATCGATCCGCAGCCCCTGCGCAAGAAGATCAACGACATCGTCGCGCAGATCGCCCGAGAGGACATCGACACCGAGCAGCTGCTGGGATCGGGCTACCGCCAGGCCAAGAAGGACGGCGGCGGCACCAAGGCGCCCGTGCCCTCCCTCGGCAGCAAGGCCGCCAAGGGTGCGAAGAACGTCAAGGGGGCCAAGGGCAAGGCCGCCGAGACCGTGCCGACCGACCGTCCCGCCGCCGACCTCGCCGAGCAGATCGAGGAGCTCACCATGCGGATGCGGGCCGCCGCCGCGGACCTCCAGTTCGAGATCGCCGCCCGGCTGCGCGACGAGGTGTCGGAGATGAAGAAGGAACTGCGGCAGATGCAGGAGGCCGGCCTGTCCTGACGTCCGCACACGCGATGTGTTGCAAGAACGACACAAAGTGCGGACCTGAGTACGTCACTGTCAGCGCCCCTGCGTAGGGTTCTGGTCAACCGCGGCTCCGCGGCAACAGGGGAAGTTCGAGAGGGGAATCAGCGCGTGACCGTCAACATGACCAAGGGTCAGGCCATCAGTCTGCAGAAGAACGACGGCGGCAGCCTGACCGCGGTGCGCATGGGTCTCGGCTGGCAGGCGGCTCCCCGTCGCGGCCTGTTCGGCTCGCGCACCCGGGAGATCGACCTGGACGCCTCGGCCGTCCTGTTCGCCGACAAGCAGCCCGTCGACGTCGTCTTCTTCCGCCACCTCGTGAGCGACGACGGCTCCGTGCGCCACACCGGTGACAACCTCGTCGGCGGTGTCGGCCAGGGCGGCGACGACGAGGCCATCCTCGTCGACCTGTCGCGGGTCCCGGTCCACATCGACCAGATCGTCTTCACCGTGAACTCCTTCACGGGTCAGACGTTCCAGGAGGTGCAGAACGCGTTCTGCCGCCTCGTCGACGAGACCAACGGCCAGGAGCTCGCCCGCTACACGCTGGCCGGCGGCGGCGCCTACACGGCCCAGATCATGGCCAAGGTGCACCGCACCGGCACCGGCTGGACGATGACGGCGCTCGGCAATCCGGCCAACGGCCGCACCTTCCAGGACCTGATGCCGGCGATCCTGCCGGTCCTCTAGGCATCCGAAGGCTCACCGGCCCCGGCGGGCCGGTGAGCGGCACACGATCCATCACACGCGACGCAGGGGGACGAAGGCGATGACGGCCGAGCTGGTGCGGGGACAGAACCACCCGCTCTCCCAGTCCCGTCTGGAGATCAGGATCTCGGCCGGCACGCCGATCGTGGCCGCGGCCGCGCTCGGCGACGAGAACGGCAGGATCCGCGGGACCGCATGGGTGGCCCACCCGGGTGCCCCCACCCAGCCCGGTCTCGAGGTGTCCCGTCAGGCGGCCGCGGACCACCGTTTGGCGGTGGACCTGGACGCCATGACGGACGCGGTCCACCGCGTCAGCGTGCTGCTCGCCCTGCCCGCCCCGGCCGGCGCTCCCGGGCCCTCCCGGTTCGGCGCCGTGGCGGCCCCCTTCGTCGCCGTCACCGGTCTGGACGGCGACGAGGTCGCCAGCTACACCATCACGGGCCTGGAGGCGGAGTCGGCCGTCGTCGCGCTGGAGCTGTACCGGCGGCAGGGCGCGTGGAAGGTGCGTGCCGTCGGCCAGGGCTACGCGGGGGGCCTGCCCGAACTTCTCACCGACCAGGGCCTGCCCGAGGCCGTGCAGCTCGCGGGCAGCATCAACGAGGCGGTCGCGCAGGGTCTCGCCCGCTCCGTGCAGGCGCCCCCGCCCCGCACCTCCGACGGCGACCGCTCCCGGCAGGCGGCCGCCCCCGCGGTCGGCCCGGACCAGGGCGGCACCGCGCCCCAGGGTGCCACCGGCCCCGTTCCGCCGTCGTACGGCGGGCAGCCGGCCGGCGGGCCCGGACAGGACGGACCGCAGCCGGCGTACGGCGGAGCCGGCACCGCGGACCCGTCCGGGGTCACCGGCGGCGGCCCGGTCAACTACAGCCATCCCCGCAGGCAGACCTCCGCCCCGCCGCCGCCCCCGCCCGCCGCGCCGCAGCCCCGGCCCGGTCAGCCGGCGCAGCCCGTGGCAGGAGACGCGACCGGCTGGTCCATGGAGGAGCGGCTCTACAACCAGGTCTGGGGCATGTTCGAGGACCTGGCCCGCACCACCGCCGCCTACCGGAGCGCCGTCGATTTCGCCGAGTCCCGCATGGACAAGGAGCTCGAGCAGGCCCTGTCCGACCCGCGCAGCCGGATCGGCGGCCAGGGCGATGCCGCCCGCGAGAGCGCCCGGGCCCGGCACGCCGAGCTCGTCGGGCAGGCCCGGGAGTCCCTCGACCGGGACCTCGCCCAGCTCGTCGCCGAGGCCGATGTCGTCGAGCCCGCACTGCCCCCGGCGTTCGCCCGCTGGGACAACCCCGCCTGGCACGCCTACCGGGTGCCGATGGAGATACCCATGGCGCTCCGCCTGGGCGACCTCCGCCTCCCCGAGGCCGAGGGGATCCGCATTCCCATGCTGCTCCGGCTGCCGCTGGAGCGCGGCCTGTGGATCGACAGCGGACGGACCGACGGCATCGACGGGTCGTTCACCGACTCGCACGACATGCGGCGCCTCGCCATGGAGACGGCGGTGGCGCACGCGGCCCGGCTGCTCGCCGTCTACCCGGCGGGCGAGTTCACGGTGCACGTCGTCGACCCGGCCGGCTCCGGCGCGCAGGCAC
This sequence comes from Streptomyces malachitofuscus, assembly GCF_055571035.1. Classification (NCBI taxonomy): domain Bacteria; kingdom Bacillati; phylum Actinomycetota; class Actinomycetes; order Kitasatosporales; family Streptomycetaceae; genus Streptomyces; species Streptomyces malachitofuscus. The sequence goes on from NZ_JBVIGA010000010.1 coordinate 54,350, forward strand.
TGGCACCGCTGACGCAGACCGGTGTGCTGGCGGCCCCGCCGGCCCAGGGCGCCGCGGGCGTGACGGACGTGCTGAGCCGGCTCACCCAGCGGGTCGACCTGGTGCAGATGGCGCTGCGCGGAGGTGCCCCGGACGCGCTGCCGCCCGGCTTCGACACCTCCCAGCAGTTGCTCGTCGTCAACGACTTCCCGCACGGCTTCGACGACCGGGCCGTGAACCAGCTGCGCTACCTCGCCGACGAGGGCCCGTCCGTCGGGGTCCATCTGATGATGGTCGCCGACCGCGAGGAGTCGGCGGGCTACGGCCCGCTGCTCGACCCCCTGTGGCGTTCGCTGCTGCGTCTGACGCCGGTGCCCGACGACCATCTGGCCGACCCGTGGGTGGGGCACGCCTGGACGTACGAGCCGCCCCTCGTGCCGCCGGGCAGTCAGGTTCTCCACCAGGTGCTCACCCAGGTCGCCGCGGCTCGCCGTTCATGGAACCGATGACCCGCCGCGCCCTCTTCCGCACCCTTTGATCAAGCACACGCAAAGCCCCATGACCTGCGGCTTTGTATGTTTCTTTACTTGAGTCTTTACCAATCCTTGGTGGTTGGGTACTGTTGACCGCACGGAGGGGAGTACTCCCTGTCTGTGCGGCGACCCCGTCAATACGGATCAGGCCAGATCCCGGGGCGTCGGCCCGAAGGACCGTCGGAGCGCACCAGGCGCTCGAGGCCCGGGTGGAAGAGACCTCCGGCAGCGACGACGCTGACATTTGCCGTGTGACGTATCTGCCGGAGGCGCAGTGGATGTTTCCATGACCCTGTGGGTCTTGACGATCGTGGGCCTGATCGCCCTGATCGCGGTCGACTTCTTCATCGGCCGCAAACCGCATGACGTGTCCATCAAGGAAGCAGGCATCTGGACCATCGTCTGGATCGTCCTGGCCGCACTCTTCGGCCTGGGCCTGCTGATCTGGGGCGGGGGACAGCCCGCGGGCGAGTTCTTCGCCGGTTACATCACCGAGAAGTCGCTGAGCGTCGACAACCTCTTCGTCTTCGTCCTGATCATGGCGAAGTTCGCCGTGCCTTCGCAGTACCAGCAGCGAGTGCTGCTCGTCGGCGTGCTCATCGCCCTGGTGCTGCGCGCGATCTTCATCGCCGCCGGCGCCGCGATCATCGCCAGCTTCTCGTGGGTGTTCTACATCTTCGGAGCCTTCCTGATCTGGACCGCCTGGAAGCTCATCCAGGAGGCCCGGGCCGACGCGGAAGACGAGGAGTACGAGGAGAACAAGCTGCTCAAGGCCGCCGAGCGCCGCTTCGGTGTGGCCGACCGGTACCACGGCACCAAGCTGTGGATCGAGCAGAACGGCAAGCGGGTCATGACCCCCATGCTTGTCGTCATGCTCGCCATCGGCACCACGGACATCCTGTTCGCGCTCGACTCGATCCCCGCGATCTTCGGTCTGACGCAGGACCCGTACATCGTGTTCACGGCGAACGCGTTCGCACTGATGGGCCTCAGGCAGCTGTACTTCCTCATCGGCGGACTGCTGCGGAAGCTGGTCCACCTCTCCTACGGGCTGTCGATCATCCTCGGATTCATCGGCGTGAAGCTCGTGCTCCACGCACTGCACGAGTCCGGGGTGCACGTCCCCGAGATCAGCATCCCCGTCTCGCTGGGCGTGATCTGCTCGGTCCTGATCGTCACGACGATCACCAGCCTCCGGGCCTCCCGCAAGCAGGCCGAAGCGGCCGGAGACCGAGGCGATACCCGGGTGAAGAACGACATCGACGTCTGACCCGGTCGGACCAGGAAACACGGGCACCGGGAGCGGAGGGCAGCACAACGCCGGCCATCGCTCCCGGTGCCCTCATGTCTTCCCCCGGCGCCGCCCGTCGGCGCCGACCTGACACCACTCGCACGAGGAGGCCATGCGTGACCTTGACGACCCCGAGACGATCAGAGCGGCGCAGCGGAGGGACACGCCGGACGGCGGTGACACCTCCGTCGCCCCCCATGGTCGGCCGTCGGGCGCAGGACTCCGGCAGGGTGCGACACCCCGCCCCGTCTGGGACGATCGCACCATGATCGGTCGGCTCAGGCCACTCGCGACGCAGTGGACGACCGTCGTGCCCGTGCTCGCCGTGGTGCTGCTGGTGCTGACCTGGGGCCGGGACCTGCCCGGCTGGATCGTCGGGGTGGTGACCCTGGTCCTCGCGGCGTCCGTCCTGGCAGCCGTGCACCATGCCGAAGTGGTGGCCCACAGAGTGGGGGAGCCCTTCGGCTCCCTGGTTCTGGCGGTCGCCGTCACCGTCATCGAGGTGGCGCTGATCGTCACGCTGATGATCGACGGCGGCGACAAGAGCGCGACGCTTGCCAGAGACACCGTGTTCGCGGCCGTCATGATCACCGTCAACGGCATCCTCGGACTGAGCCTGCTGGTCGGCTCGCTGCGCCACGGCACGGCGGTCTTCAACTCGGAAGGCACCGGAGCGGCCCTCGCCACCGTGGCCACCCTGGCGACCCTCAGCCTGGTCCTGCCGACGTTCACCACGAGCAAGCCCGGCCCCGAGTTCTCCACCGTGCAACTCTCGTTCGCGGCGGTCTCCTCGCTGATCCTCTACGCCCTGTTCGTCGCGACCCAGACCGTCAGACATCGCGACTACTTCCTGCCGATAGTCAAGCAGGGCGAGGCGGCCAAGCCGGAGGAGCACGCCGCGGCCCCCTCCACCCGCACCGCCCTGATCAGTCTGGGCCTGCTGGGACTGGCCCTGATCGGTGTGGTCGGCCTCGCCAAGGGGGTCTCGCCCACCATCGAGTCGGGAGTGGAGGCTGCCGGGCTGCCCCACTCCGTCGTCGGTGTGATCATCGCCCTGCTGGTCCTCCTCCCGGAGACCATCGCCGCGGTGCGGGCCGCGCGCCGCGACCAGGTGCAGACCAGCATGAACCTCGCGCTCGGCTCGGCGATGGCCAGCATCGGCCTGACCATCCCCGCCGTCGCGCTGGCCTCCCTCTGGCTGCCAGGACCCCTCGTCCTGGGCCTCGGCAACACCCATATGGTGCTGCTCGCCCTGACCATGGTGGTCGGTGCGCTGACGGTGGTGCCCGGCCGGGCCACACCACTCCAGGGCGGAGTGCACCTGGTACTGCTCGCCGCCTATCTGGAGCTGGCGGTCAACCCGTAGAGCGACGCGCGGATCAGCAGGGTGCCGCGCAGGGACCCAACGGCCCTGCGCGGCACCGTGATAGACCGGGGGCGAGCGGCGGCTCCGGACAGGGCCGTCCCACCCCGACGGACCGGAGGAACCGTGCCCCGCAACCTGGCCAGCGCCCCGATCATGATCCTCAACGGGCCCAACCTGAACCTGCTCGGACAGCGCCAGCCGGAGATCTACGGCTCCGACACGCTCGCCGACGTGGAGGCGATGTGCGCCAAGGCGGCGGCCGCGCGGGGCGGCACGGTGGACCTGCGCCAGTCCAACCACGAAGGGCAGCTGGTGGACTGGATCCACGAGGCGCGGCTGAACCACTGCGGGATCGTCATCAATCCCGGCGCGTACTCGCACACCTCGGTCGCGATCCTGGACGCCCTCAACGCCTGTGACGGACTGCCCGTGATCGAGGTCCACATCTCCAACATCCACCGGCGCGAGTCCTTCCGGCACCACTCGTACGTCTCGCTGCGCGCCGACGGGGTCATCGCGGGGTGCGGAGTGCAGGGATACGTGTTCGCGGTGGAGCGGATCGCCGCACTCGCCGGACCGGGACGGGCCGAGGCGTAGGCGCGGCACCGTTCACCAGCCCCGCGCGCGCCACTCCGGCAGATGCGGGCGTTCCGCGCCCAGGGTGGTGTCGTTGCCGTGGCCGGGGTAGACCCACGTCTCGTCCGGCAGGACCTCGTAGATCTTGGTCTCCACGTCATGCAGCAGACTGGCGAACGCCTCCGGGTCCTTGTGGGTGTTGCCCACACCGCCCGGGAACCCGATGTCGCCGGAGAACGTCGCGCTGTCGAACCAGCGCCCTGGAAGGTCACGGAGCCGAACTCGGCGTCGCCCTGGAAGGCTGCCGGATCGAACCTGAACAGCCGTCGTGTCTCCGTCCAGAGCGCCCGACTCTCCCGGTAGGACCTGGTGTTGGCGTCTGGGTGAGCTCCTGAGCATGACCATGTCTTAAGCCTCCGGAGCGGAGCGCCGCTGTCACGGATTCTGGTGACGACAGCTCGTGGGCTGTCCGGGCACGCGAGCTGCCGCATCTCCGTGCGCGCGGTTTCAACACCTGTGCGTGAACCCTCCTGGCCGCTTCGGACAACAAAGGGGTGGAACGCAATCCACTCCTACTGCACGAAGAAGCGAGGGCCTCGTGGGGGAGCCACCCACCGACGACGCGCTGGTCATCCAGGAATCCCTGGAGCGGCCGGAGATATTCGCCAGGCTTTACGACAGACACGCCGCCGAGATCCACCGGTATGTGATGCGCCGGCTGGGCGACAGCCACGCCGACGACATCACGGCGCAGACCTTCCTCATCGCCTTCCGCAACCGCGCCCGCTACGACGTCGCGCGCGCCGGGGCCCGGCCGTGGCTCTACGGCATCGCGGGCAACCTCATCGGCAGCCACCGCCGCTCCGAGGTGCGGGCGCTGCGGGCGCTGGCCCGTACCGGCGTCGACCCGGTGGCCGAGTCCTGGTCGGAACGGGCCGACGAGCGGGTGACGGCCGAGGCCTCGCAGCAGGCGCTGGCCGGGGCGATCGCGGCCTTGCCCGGGAAGGACCGCCATGTGCTGCTGCTGGTCGCCTGGGCGGACCTCACCTACCAGGAGTGTGCCGACGCCCTCGGGGTGCCGGTCGGCACGGTCCGCTCCCGGTTGAACCGGGCGCGGCGCAAGATGCGGAAGGCGCTCGGCGCCGACCCCACCCTCGTAAGCGACCACAACGGGGCGGTATCCCATGGATGACATGACCAAGCTGCACGAGTGGCGCGCCGATGCGCCGACGCCGGACCGGGCGCGGTTGGTTCCCGGCCGCCAGAAGCTGCTGGGAGCAGCGCAGCAGGGCTCTGTCCGCAGGATGCGGCTGGACTGGCGCGTGACGGCTGCGGGAGGTGCCGCGACGGTGATCACCATCGCGGCGATGGTGGCCATGCTTGTCGGTGGCGGTGGACCCGAGCGCGGCGTGCAGCCTGCCGGCCCCGACCTGACGTCCGCGACGGCACTCCTGGGGCAGGCGGCGGAAGTGGTGTCGCAGCAGCCGGATCTGCATCCGCGCGACGGCCAGTGGGTCTACCTGAAGACCGCGCAGTGCCGGTCTGGAGCGTCGGACGCGGCGCCCGATGCCAAGCCCGAGGTGAGCGAGGAGTGGGTCCAGTACGACAGCCCCGTGAGGGAGGACGACAAGGACGGCGACACCGAGCCCTCGCAGCGGCGGCTGTATCGTCTGCTCGCCTCGCTGCCGGACGATCCGGCCGAGATCCGGAAGCAGGCGGCGGACATGTTCCCCATGGGCAAGGACACCGGCTTGACGCGTGAGCAGGTCGAGACCTTCGCGCTCCTGGCGACCCTCGACGAGGCCTATCCCGTGCATCCGCAGGGGATGGCCAAGCTGTACCGGGCCCTCGCCGCGGACCCCGGAATCGAGGTGGTGCCGCACCTGGTGAAGGACCCCATGGGGCATGACGCCATCGCCATATACCCGGACCTGGGCAGCAAGGCCGTTCAGCGCCGGGAGTACCTCCTCGACCCCGATACCTTCCAGTACCAGGGAACCCAGTCGGTCGCGGTGCGCGACTACGAGGAGACGTATGAGGACGGCTCGTCGGCCGGGCGCTCGTACAAGAAGGGCGAGGTCGCATTCTGCGAGATGAAGATGACCCAGTCCCTCGTCGACCGTGACGGTGAGAAGCCCTGAACCGACCGGGCGGCAGTGGCCCCGTGCTCGTGAGCCTTGCGGCGGGCCGCCCAGGCGGCGCCGAGCGGCACAGCCGCTGCGCAGAGGTGGAGGGGCCTCCTGGCCCGGCCCGCTCCGCCATCGCGAGCTCGCTGACCGGGCTGAAACCCTGGCGGCAGTCAGACACCTGCTCGTGGTTCTGGTCCAACGCGCTGGACGCAACCGTCCGTGGAGCGTGGCGCTCATCGAGCCCGACGGGCCTGAACGCGCGACCCCCTCATTTCGGTTCGAAACGGGGGCGGTCGTCGTTGGACGGTTACCAGCCTCGTGCGCGCCACTCCGCGATGTGGGGCCGCTCCGTGCCGATGGTGGTGTCGTTGCCGTGGCCGGGGTAGACCCACGTCTCGTCGGGCAGGACGTCGAAGACCTTGGTCTCCAGGTCGTCCATGAGGGAGTTGAACTCTTCCGGACGTGTTGTCCTGCCGGGACCGCCCGGGAACAGGCAGTCCCCGGTGAACACATGCGGATGCCCGTAAGGATCGTCGTAGACCAGAGCGATCGAGCCGGGTGTGTGTCCGACCAGATGGCGGGCGGTGAGCTCCACCCGCCCCACGCGGATGATGTCGCCGTCGTCGACCAGCACATCGGTCGGCACCGGGATGCCCTCGGCGTCCTCCCGGCCCGCGTGGGTGCGGGCGCCGGTGGCCGCCACGACCTCGGCGAGCGCCTGCCAGTGGTCGCCGTGCCGGTGGGTGGTGACGACGGACGCGATGCCGTCGTCACCGATCGTGCCCAGCAGGGCCCCCGCGTCGTTGGCCGCGTCGATCAGCAGCTGCTCGTCGGTGGCCCGGCAACGCAGCAGATAGGCGTTGTTGTCCATGGGGCCGACCGCGACCTTCGTGATCATCAGGTCCTTGAGTTCATGCACGTCGGCTGGGCCGCCGACCGTCACCCGACCGCTGTACGTCATGCACGTCAGCCTATAGCGGGAACCCGCGCCCGACAGGCGCTACAGCGGGGGAAGCGACGGAAGTCCGCCGCCCTTCACCGCCAGACCGGAGCCGTCCCGGCGGCCGGCGAGCCAGCCCAGCAGGTCGGCCGGCGTCCCCTCGACCGTCACGGGCCCGCCGTCCGCCCCGCCGCCGGTCGTCCAGGTCCTGCCGTCCACGGTGGCCAGTGCGGTCACCGGTACGTCCCGGTGACCGGTGAACCGGGCCGCGAGGAAGTCGATCTCCCGCTCGGTGAACTCCTCGGGCAGGTCCTCCAGCTCGTAGCCGATGCCGAGGTCCACGTGGTGCAGTTCCACCTCGGCCCAGCGCCGGAACGGCACCCGCTCCGCGCGGTCGGTGATGCCGTTGCGCAGTTCGACCGTGCGTGACCAGTCCGCCGGGGCCGCGCCCGCCGCGCGGAAGCGTTCCGCGCTCTCCCGCAGGTCGGCGAGGTGGGCGTCGAGGGAGCGCGGGGCGCCCTGCTCGATGTCGGCGTCCCGGGCCTCGCCGGAGACGTACATCGGCCGGCCCTCCAGCACGTTCACCAGGGCGTCCGCGTTGCGGGCCAGGTGGGCCAGCACATGGCCCCGGGTCCAGCCGGGCAGGCGTGACGACTGGGTCACAGCCGCGTTGTCCAGGGTGCCGACCGCAGTGAGCAGCCGTTCGGTAGCGGCTTGTACAGACGCCAGGTCATCAGCGTGATCAATCATGGTGCTGACCCTAGCTCGATCACACCTTCGGGTGAAGGCGGTGAACCGGCACGCAAAATCGAATGCACGTGCTATATGGTCGGGTGCGGCGTCGGGCATGCTGGAGAGCCGGGGTTTGTTGACAACCCGTGAATCCGAACCGGCGTTGTCAGTGGCTCCCCCTAGTCTGAGGAAGACGGGGGCTCCGCCCCTGTCACTTCTCTCAAGAAAGGTGCGGACCGGCGTGGCCGACCGTCTCATCGTCCGTGGAGCGCGCGAGCACAACCTCAAGAACGTCTCGCTCGATCTCCCGCGCGACTCGCTCATCGTCTTCACGGGCCTGTCGGGGTCGGGCAAGTCCTCGCTGGCCTTCGACACCATCTTCGCGGAGGGGCAGCGGCGCTACGTGGAGTCGCTCTCCTCGTACGCCCGGCAGTTCCTCGGCCAGATGGACAAGCCGGACGTCGACTTCATCGAGGGCCTGTCCCCGGCGGTCTCCATCGACCAGAAGTCGACCTCCCGCAACCCGCGCTCCACGGTCGGCACCATCACCGAGGTCTACGACTACCTGCGTCTGCTCTTCGCGCGCATCGGCAAGCCGCACTGCCCCGAATGCGGTCGGCCGATCTCCCGCCAGTCCCCGCAGGCCATCGTCGACAAGGTCCTGCAGCTGCCGGAGGGCAGCCGCTTCCAGGTGCTCTCCCCCCTGGTGCGCGAGCGCAAGGGCGAGTTCGTCGACCTCTTCTCCGATCTCCAGACCAAGGGCTACTCGCGCGCGCGGGTGGACGGGGAGACGATCCAGCTCTCCCAGCCGCCCACGCTGAAGAAGCAGGAGAAGCACACCATCGAGGTGGTCGTCGACCGCCTCACGGTCAAGGACAGCGCCAAGCGCCGCCTCACCGACTCCGTGGAGACCGCCCTCGGCCTGTCCGGCGGCATGGTCGTGCTCGACTTCGTCGACCTCCCCGCGGACGACCCCGAGCGCGAGCGGATGTACTCCGAGCACCTGTACTGCCCGTACGACGACCTGTCCTTCGAGGAGCTCGAGCCGCGCTCCTTCTCCTTCAACTCACCCTTCGGCGCCTGCCCCGAGTGCACCGGCATCGGCACGCGCATGGAGGTCGACCCCGAGCTGATCGTGCCCGACCCGGACAAGAGCCTGGACGAGGGCGCCATCCACCCGTGGTCGCACGGCCACACCAAGGACTACTTCGACCGCCTGATCGGCGCCCTCGCGGACGCGCTGGGTTTCCGTACGGACATCCCCTTCGCGGGGCTGCCGCAGCGCGCCAAGAAGGCCCTGCTGCACGGCCACAAGACCCAGGTCGAGGTCCGCTACCGCAACCGCTACGGCCGTGAGCGCCGGTACACCACGGCCTTCGAGGGCGCCGTCCCCTTCGTCAAGCGCCGGCACAGCGAGGCCGAGAGCGACGCCAGCAGGGAGCGCTTCGAGGGCTACATGCGAGAGGTGCCCTGCCCGTCCTGCGAGGGCACCCGGCTCAAGCCGGTCGTCCTCGCAGTCACCGTCATGGGCAAGTCCATCGCCGAGGTCTCCGGGATGTCCATCAGCGACTGCGCGGACTTCCTGGGCGAGCTGAAGCTCACCGCACGCGACAAGAAGATCGCCGAGCGCGTGCTCAAGGAGGTCAACGAACGGCTGCGCTTCCTGGTCGACGTCGGTCTGGACTACCTCTCGCTCAACCGCGCGGCAGGCACCCTCTCCGGCGGTGAGGCCCAGCGCATCCGCCTGGCCACCCAGATCGGCTCCGGACTCGTCGGCGTGCTCTACGTCCTCGACGAGCCCTCCATCGGCCTGCACCAGCGCGACAACCACCGTCTGATCGAGACCCTGGTCCGGCTGCGCGACATGGGCAACACCCTCATCGTCGTCGAACACGACGAGGACACCATCAAGGTCGCCGACTGGATCGTCGACATCGGCCCCGGCGCCGGTGAGCACGGCGGCAAGGTCGTGCACAGCGGCTCCCTGAAGGAGCTGCTGGCCAACGCCGAGTCGCAGACCGGCCAGTACCTGGCCGGCAAGAAGGCCATTCCGCTGCCCGACATCCGCCGCCCGCACGACCCGTCGCGCCGGCTCACGGTGCACGGCGCCCGCGAGAACAACCTCCAGGACATCGACGTGTCCTTCCCGCTGGGTGTCTTCACCGCGGTCACGGGCGTGTCCGGCTCCGGCAAGTCCACCCTGGTCAACGACATCCTCTACACGCACCTGGCACGCGAGCTGAACGGCGCGCGGAGCGTCCCCGGCCGGCACACGCGCGTGGACGGCGACGACCTCGTCGACAAGGTCGTCCACGTCGACCAGTCGCCCATCGGCCGCACCCCGCGCTCCAACCCGGCGACGTACACCGGTGTCTTCGACCATGTGCGCAAGCTGTTCGCCGAGACGACGGAGGCGAAGGTCCGCGGCTACATGCCGGGCCGCTTCTCCTTCAACGTCAAGGGCGGCCGCTGCGAGAACTGCGCGGGCGACGGCACGATCAAGATCGAGATGAACTTCCTCCCGGACGTGTACGTCCCGTGCGAGGTCTGCCACGGCGCCCGCTACAACCGGGAGACCCTGGAGGTCCACTACAAGGGCAAGTCCATCGCCGACGTGTTGAACATGCCGATCGAAGAGGCCATGCACTTCTTCGAGGCGGTCCCGGCGATCTCCCGCCACCTCAGGACGCTCAACGACGTCGGCCTCGGCTATGTCCGCCTGGGCCAGTCCGCGACCACCCTGTCCGGCGGTGAGGCGCAGCGCGTGAAGCTCGCCAGCGAGCTGCAGAAGCGCTCCACCGGCCGCACGGTCTACGTGCTGGACGAGCCGACCACCGGTCTGCACTTCGAGGACATCAGCAAGCTGCTGACGGTGCTCTCCGGCCTGGTCGACAAGGGCAACACGGTCATCGTCATCGAGCACAACCTGGACGTGATCAAGACCGCCGACTGGGTCGTCGACATGGGTCCCGAAGGCGGTTCCGGCGGCGGCCTGGTCGTCGCGGAGGGCACGCCCGAGCAGGTGGCGGGCGTTCCGGCGAGCCACACCGGCAAGTTCCTGAGGGAGATCCTGGGATCGGACCGGATCAGCGACGCCACCCAGGTGCGGGCCCCGCGCAAGACGGCGGCGAAGAAGACGGTCGCCGCCAGGGCCACCACCCGGAAGACGGCCACGAAGACGGTCGGCGCCGCCGCGAAGAAGACGGCCACCAAGGCCGCCGCGAAGAAGGCGACGCGGGCCCCCAAGGCCTGACCGGCCGCCCGCGCCGACACACACCGAGCGCCGTGCCGCGCAGGGGACCGAGCGTCCCCGCGCGGCACGGCGCTCGGTGCGTCAGACGCCCTCCGGCTCCAGCTCGTGCGCATACGGCGGTTCCGCCCCCGCGCGCGAGCAGGTGATCGCCGCCGCGCGGGCCGCGAAGCCGAGCAGGCCGGTCCAGCCCTCCGCCCCCAGGGCGTCCACGCCCTCGTCACTGAGCGCTCCGCGGGCCGCGAGGCCGTGCAGCAGTGCCGCGTTCACCGTGTCACCGGCGCCGATCGTGTCCACCACCCGCACCCGCTCACCCGGCACGGCGTACTCCTCGCCCGCGCGGGTGAACACCGTCAGGCCGTCCCCGCCCCGGGTGACCACGACCGCCGCGGGACCGGCCGTCAGCCACTCCCGCGGCGACCCGCCGAGCCACCGGGCGTCCTCCTCGGACAGCTTCAGCAGTGACACCGACGGCAGCCAGCTCCTGAACCGGGCCCGGTAGGCGTCGGCATCCGGGATCAGCCCCGCCCGGACATTGGGGTCCAGCGCCGTGAACACGCCCTGTGCGGACGCGGTGCGCATCAGCTCCTCGTAGGCGCTCGCACCGGGCTCCAGCACCAGCGAGCAGGTCCCGAAGGACACCGCGCGGGTGCCGGGCGGCAGCGCCTCGGGCGCCGTGAACAGGCGGTCCGCGGTCCCTTCCACGTAGAAGGAGTACGCGGCCGAACCGTCCGTGCCGACGGTGGCCACGGCCAGCGTCGTCGGTTCGTCGCCCCGCTGCACCGACGCCACGTCCACCCCGGTCTCCCGCAGCCGGTCCAGCAGTGCCTCGCCGAAGCCGTCACGGGACACCCGGGAGCAGAAGGCGGCGGGGGAGCCCAGGCGGCCCAGCGCCACCGCGGTGTTGAAGGGGCCGCCGCCGAGCGCCGGCGTCAGCGCCGCGAGCGCACCCGCGCCGCGCGGTACCAGGTCGATCAGTGCCTCACCGGCTACGACGATCACGAGAGGGGTCCTTTCTCGGGGGCTCGGGGTCCTCGGAGCGCGGGCCGCTCCGGTTCGTCGGGGCAGCCGCAGGAGGTGCGGTGCACGAACGCGCACGGGAGCCGTTCGGTCCGCGCGGGGCGGTCCGGCTCGGCGAGACGGTCCAGGAGCACCCGCACGGCACGGGCACCGATGTCCCTGCTGGGCTGGGCCACGGCCGTGAGGCGGGGCGAGAACAGGTCCGCCCAGGCGAAGTCGTCGAAGCAGCACAGGGCGATGTCCCCGGGCACGGACAGCCCATGGGCGCGCAGGGCCCGCAGCGCGCCGATCGTCATGGTGTTGTTCGCGGTGACCAGCGCGGTGGGACGCGAGCCGAGGGCCAGCAGGGCGGCGGTGGCCCGTTCCGCCCCCTCCGACCGGGAGTCGCCGTGCAGCAGGATCCGCTCGTCGTACGGCAGACCGGCGGCGGCCAGCCCGTGCCGGTACCCGGTGATCCGCTCGGCGGTCGTGCTGAGGCCGGGCAGCCCCGCGACCAGGGCGATACGGCGGTGTCCGAGGCCGGCGAGATGGGTGACCAGGCGGGACGTCGGTCCGGTGCTCTCGGCGCAGACCTGGTCGAAGCGGGGGCCGCCGTCGTCCGCGGGGTCGTCGACCAGCCGGTCCAGGAACACGGCGGGCACGCGGTGGCGGCCGAGGTAGGTGAGAAGCTCGCGCGGCCGCGCGGAGGGCGCGACGATCAGGCCCTCCACGCGGCGTTCGTGCAACAGCTGGACGACCTTGCGCTCGTGCGCGGGGTCGTCGTGCGGGTCGGCGATGAGGAGGCTGTAGCCGTGCTCCAGGGCGGCGGCCTCGACACCTTGCAGGATCTCGGTGAAATAGGGATTGCTGATCGCCGACACCGCGAGGCCGATGGACCGGGTCCGGGAGGTCACCAGGGAGCGGGCGAGGGTGTTGGGGGTGTAGCCGAGTTCCTCGATGGCGTCGAGGACCGCCTGGCGGGTGTGGGGGCGGACCGGGCGGGTGTCGTTGAGCACGTGGGAGACGGTGGCGACGGAGACGCCGGCGTGGCGGGCCACGTCTGTCATGGTCGCCATCGTGGGGGTCCCTCCGGGGGTGCGGTTCGTGTACCGGTTGGGGACCGTATCCCATTCGGGGGGTGGTCGTAAACGTTTGCGTAAGCGTTTACGCACGTGGGGGTGGGCCGGGGGCGGTTGCGCAGCCCGGCGCTTGCGGGGTGCCGTCGCGCCCAGCGTGCCGCCCCAGCGGCACGACTGCCCGCGAGGGCGGATATCGTCCCCCGTATGTCCGTCCGACCTGCTGCAAGCCGTCGTGTTGTTCTGCGGGGTGCTGTTCTCGCCCCCGTTGCCGGAGTGGGGCTCTCCGGGTGCAAGGGGGGTGCCGACGACCGGTCGGCGCCGCTGAGCGAGCCCGTCGAGCTGGGCCCCGAGAGCGAGGTCGCCGAGGGAGGCGCGAAGCTGTACCGGGACCACAACGTCGTGGTCAGCCGGAGCGGCGACGGAACGCTCAAGGCGTACGACACCGTCTGCACGCACGCGGGCTGCCCGATCAACAAGCTGGACGGGACGAAGCTGATCTGCCCCTGTCACGGCAGCGAGTTCGACGCCACGACCGGAAAGGTGCTGCGCGAGCCGGCCGTGGCCCCGCTGCAGCCGCTGGTCGTGGAGGTCGAGAACGGCACGCTGATCGCCAAGCCGCAGACCTGACCGGGGTCACTCCCAGTCCCAGGAGATCCCCACATAGCCCGACCGCACCCGCGGTTCCACCAGGTGCACCGAGCGGTGCCGTGCGCTGAGCGGCAGCTCCTGACGTCCCCCGCGTGGCGCCGCCGCCGAGTGCTGGGTGAAACGGTGGCAGCGCACCGGGAGCACCCCGGGTTCGAACCACACCTGGAGCGCGTACTGGCCGCCGGGGGAGTCCGCCCCGCGCAGATACTCGCGTGAGACGCCCGCCGTGCCGTCCTCGACGGCGTAGCGGAAGAGGAAGGTGTCACCGGCCCGCAGCCGGGTGTCGAAGAGGAGCTCGGCGGCGAGCACGCCGGTGTCGTGGTGCCAACGCACGCGACCGATGCGGCAGTTCTCCAGGGCGTGCACACGCATCCGCTCCGGCGCGGAGCCCGGGTCGCCGTATTGGACGGCCACATGGCGGTCGACGCCGTCCCGGTGTGCGCGCACGATGTGGTGCGACTCGCGTTCCGCCAGTTCCCGGCGGGCACCGACGCGCACTCGCTCGTGGTGGCCCAGGGTGTGCAGCCCACCGTCGCGCGGCGCGCCGAGCTCGTCCAGCAGCTGCTCCAGGACGCCCGACGCCTCCACCAGGGACCGGTAGGACCGGCCGGGGGAATGCCGGTCCGCCGTCCGCTCGTCCGACTCGGCGAGGAGGCGGATGAGCGACTCCTCCGGCAGCTGCAGGATCTCCTCCAGCGCCCGTACGGCGCGCAGGGACTCCGGGCGCTGCGGGCGGCGGGCGCCCTGCTGCCAGTAACTCAGACTGGTGACGCCTACCTTGACGCCGTGGCGCGACAGATGGTGCTGTACCCGCTGCAACGGCAGTCCCCGCGCCGCTATCGCGGCGCGCAGGGCGACGTGGAACGGTCCGCCGCTCAGGGCCGAGTCCAGTTCCGCGGTGGCGACGTCCGCGTGCTGTGTGGCGTGCGGCATGCAGGGGCCTTTCTGTGAATGTCCACAACGGCTGGTCAGACCGTTCGCGCGGGGCACCCAGGAGCCCGCCCCCGTCGGCGCGGCGAAGCCTTCACATCCGTACGCCGTCGTTCAGGGCCCCGAGTTCCCCCGCATTGAAGCGTGTTGACCAAGTCCCGACAACACCTGAGGCCCAACAGCGGCGCACACCTGTCGGGGGCCGCACCGGCCCCTGGGCCGGCACGGCCCCCGGGGCACGTACCGTGATGCGGTTTTCGTCCGGCTCTACGCCTCTCCGGCTGCGTCCGGCTCCCGGAGAGCGAGCCGCAGGCGCTTCGCGCGCACGATGTCCGGATCGCGTGGGTCGAGGGACTCGACGGTCGCGGACATCTCGTCGGCGTACCGGCGGGACCGGGCCGGCCGCCGTGGTTTCTCGATCCGTGTCCGTCGCATTCGACCAGCCCTCCGACTCGTGACCGCCCTCATGTCCGCCATGTCGCCTTCGTGACGTCTCACGATCGTCTGAAGGGCGGAACCCCCACCTTCCCGCTTCCCGACCGCCGTAACCCATCCGGAGCCCGCCGGGCCCCGGCTGTCCACAGCCTCGCCGCGGTGTCGGTCCCCGCCAGTAGGGTGTGAGACATGGCCGACCCCTCCAGCTACCGCCCCAAACCGGGTGAGATCCCCGACTCGCCGGGGGTCTACCGGTTCCGCGACGAGCACCGCCGGGTGATCTACGTCGGAAAGGCGAAAAGCCTGCGCCAGCGCCTGGCGAACTACTTCCAGGACCTGGCCGGACTGCACCCGCGCACCCGCTCGATGGTCACCACGGCCGCGTCCGTGGAGTGGACGGTGGTGTCCACGGAGGTCGAGGCGCTCCAGCTGGAGTACTCCTGGATCAAGGAGTACGACCCCCGGTTCAACGTGAAGTACCGCGACGACAAGAGCTACCCCTACCTCGCGGTGACGATGAACGAGGACTTCCCGCGCGTCCAGGTGATGCGCGGTCACAAGAAGAAGGGCGTCCGCTACTTCGGTCCGTACGCGCACGCGTGGGCGATCCGCGACACCGTGGACCTGATGCTGCGCGTGTTCCCGGTGCGTACCTGCTCGGCCGGCGTCTTCAAGAACGCCTCCCGCACCGGCCGCCCCTGTCTGCTCGGCTACATCGGCAAGTGCTCGGCGCCCTGCGTGGACCGCATCTCCGCCGAGGACCACCGGGAACTGGCCGAGGAGTTCTGCGACTTCATGGCCGGCCGCACGGGCACGTACCTCCGCCGGCTGGAGCGGCAGATGGCGGAGGCCGCCGAGGAGATGGAGTACGAGCGGGCCGCGCGGCTCCGCGACGACATAGGGGCCCTGAAGAAGGCCATGGAGAAGAACGCCGTCGTGCTCGCCGACGCGACCGACGCCGATCTGATCGCGGTCGCCGAGGACGAGCTGGAGGCGGCCGTCCAGATCTTCCACGTCCGCGGCGGACGCGTGCGCGGCCAGCGCGGCTGGGTCACCGACAAGGTCGAGGAGATCACCACCGGCGCCCTGGTCGAGCACGCCCTCCAGCAGCTCTACGGCGAGGAGACCGGCGACGCGGTCCCCCGGGAGGTCCTGGTCCCCGCCCTGCCGGACCCCGTGGACCCGGTTCAGCAGTGGCTGACCGAGCGGCGCGGCTCGGGCGTCTCCCTGCGCATCCCGCAGCGCGGCGACAAGAAGGCCCTGATGGAGACCGTGCAGCGCAACGCCCAGCAGGCGCTCGTGCTGCACAAGACCAAGCGCGCCTCCGACCTCACCACGCGCTCCCGCGCGCTGGAGGAGATCACCGACGCCCTGGACCTGGACAGCGCCCCGCTGAGGATCGAGTGCTACGACATCTCGCATCTCCAGGGCGACGACGTGGTGGCCTCCATGGTCGTCTTCGAGGACGGACTGGCCCGCAAGAGCGAGTACCGGCGCTTCCAGATAAAGGGCTTCGCCGGGCAGGACGACGTCCGCTCCATGCACGAGGTGATCACCCGCCGGTTCCGGCGCTACCTCGCGGAGAAGGAGCGGACGGGGGAGTGGACCGACGGCGATGGGCCCGGCGCCGGGGACCCGGGCACCGGGGAGGCCGCCGGAGGTCTCGCCGAGCCGCCCGCGAGCACACTCACCGAGGACGACGGCCGGCCCAGGCGTTTCGCCTACCCGCCGCAGCTCGTGGTGGTCGACGGTGGTGCGCCGCAGGTCGCGGCGGCCCAGCGGGCACTCGACGAGCTCGGGATCGACGACATCGCCGTGTGCGGTCTCGCCAAGCGGCTGGAGGAGGTCTGGCTGCCGGGCGACGACGACCCCGTGGTGCTCCCGCGCACCAGCGAGGGCCTGTACCTGCTCCAGCGGGTCCGTGACGAGGCGCACCGCTTCGCGATCACCTATCAGCGCACCAAGCGGGCCAAGCGCTTCCGCTCCAGTCCCCTGGACGACGTGCCCGGCCTCGGCGACACCCGTAAGCAGGCACTGCTGAAGCACTTCGGTTCGTTGAAGAAGCTGCGATCGGCGACAATCGACCAGATCTGCGAGGTTCCGGGCATAGGCCGCAAGACGGCCGAGACGATCGCCGGGGCCCTCGCGCGGGCGGCACCCGCCGCCCCCGCCGTGAACACGGCCACGGGCGAGATCATGGATGACACGGAAGAACCCGGGCAGGCGACGGGTTCTCCCGGGGAGCCCGTGTCCACGGGCGCCCCGGACGAACGACGGGGGCAGGAGCAATGACGGAGCACGAGACAGGACGCGCGACGGAGCAGGACGGGGCGCGGCAGCACACCGGCGGGACCGCGACCCCCGGGCCCGCCCGCCAGGACAACGGAGCACAGGTGAAGACGGGCAAGGAACAGACCGGGGTCCCCGAGGCGGGCATCCCCGAGCTGGTGATCATCTCCGGCATGTCCGGGGCCGGCCGCTCGACGGCCGCGAAGTGTCTGGAGGACCTGGGCTGGTTCGTCGTCGACAACCTGCCCCCCGCGCTGATCACCACCATGGTGGAGCTCGGCGCGCGTTCCCAGGGCAACGTGGCGCGCATCGCCGTCGTCGTCGACGTGCGCGGCCGGCGCTTCTTCGACAATCTGCGCGAGTCCCTCGCCGACCTCGACGCGCGGGGCGTCACCCGGCGGACCGTCTTCCTGGAGTCCTCCGACGAGGCCCTGGTGCGCCGCTTCGAGTCCGTGCGCCGCCCGCACCCCCTGCAGGGTGACGGCCGGATCGTCGACGGCATCGCCGCCGAGCGGGAGCTGCTGCGCGAGCTGCGCGGCGACGCCGACCTGGTGATCGACACCTCCAGCCTCAACGTGCACGAGCTGCGCGCCAAGATGGACGCCCAGTTCGCCGGCGAGGAGGAACCCGAGCTGCGGGCCACCGTCATGTCCTTCGGCTTCAAGTACGGCCTCCCGGTCGACGCCGACCTCGTCGTGGACATGCGGTTCCTGCCCAACCCGCACTGGGTTCCGGAGCTGCGCCCCTACACCGGCCTCAACGAGGAGGTGGCGTCGTACGTCTTCAACCAGCCCGGCGCCAAGGAGTTCCTCGACCGGTACGCCGAGATGCTGCGCCTGGTCGCCGCCGGCTACCGCCGTGAGGGCAAGCGCTACGTGACCATCGCGGTCGGCTGCACGGGCGGCAAGCACCGCTCGGTCGCCATGTCGGAGAAGCTCGCCGCCCGGCTCGCCGCCGAGGGCGTGGAGACGGTGGTCGTCCACCGGGACATGGGACGGGAATGACGCGACGTACTCCGCGGCTGAGCCGGCTGCGCAGAGCGGTCCCCGAGGGCCGCGCCGGCCGGCCGGTCGAGACCCGTGGCGCCAGACCGCGCCGCCGGGGCACCCAGCCCAAGGTCGTCGCCCTCGGCGGCGGCATGGGCCTGTCCGCCTCGCTCGCCGCCCTGCGCCGGATCACCGGTGACCTCACCGCCGTGGTCACGGTCGCCGACGACGGCGGCTCCAGCGGACGCCTGCGCGACGAACTGGGCGTGCTGCCGCCCGGTGACCTGCGCAAAGCGCTGGCCGCGCTGTGCGGCGACGACGACTGGGGGCAGACCTGGGCCCGCGTCATCCAGCACCGCTTCCAGTCCCAGGGCGATCTGCACGAGCACGCGGTCGGCAATCTGCTGATCGTCGCCCTGTGGGAACAGCTCGGCGACCACGTGCAGGCGCTGGACCTGGTGGGACGGCTGCTCGGGGCGCACGGCCGGGTGCTGCCCATGTCCGCCGTGCCGCTCGAGCTCCAGGCCCGGGTCCTCGGCCACGACCCGGGGCGCCCCGACGACGTCGACACCGTCCGCGGACAGGCCACCGTCGCGCTCACCCCCGGCGAGGTGCAGTCCGTGCACCTCGTGCCGAACGATCCGCCCGCCGTCCCCGAGGCGGTCGCCGCGGTCCTCGACGCCGACTGGGTGGTGCTCGGGCCCGGCTCCTGGTTCTCCTCGGTCATCCCGCACCTGCTCGTGCCCGAACTGCTGGACGCTCTCATCGAGACCAAGGCGCGCCGGGTACTCTCGCTGAACCTCGCGCCGCAGCCGGGAGAAACCGAGGGCTTCTCCCCGCAGCGTCATTTGGAGGTTTTGGGACGACACGCCCCTAAACTCGCCCTGGACGTGGTGCTGGCCGACGAGGCCGCCGTGCCCGACCGCGATTCGCTGACCGAGGCCGCCGAGCGGTTCGGCGCCGCGGTCGAGCTGGCCCCGGTGGCCCGGCCCGACGGAAGCCCCCGGCACGATCCGGAGCTGTTGGCCGCCGCGTACGACCGTATTTTTCGGATGCATGGAAGGATCGGCCCATGGCGATGACGGCAGCGGTGAAGGACGAGATCAGCCGGCTCCCCGTCACCCGTACCTGCTGCAGGAAGGCGGAGGTCTCCGCCATTCTGCGGTTCGCCGGCGGCCTCCACCTGGTCAGCGGGCGCATCGTGATCGAGGCGGAGCTGGACACCGCGATGGCGGCCCGCCGCCTCAAGCGGGACATCCTGGAGATCTTCGGCCACAGCTCCGAACTGATCGTGATGGCGCCCGGCGGACTGCGCCGCGGCTCGCGCTACGTCGTCCGGGTGGTCGCGGGCGGCGATCAGCTGGCCCGGCAGACCGGTCTGGTCGACGGCCGGGGCCGCCCGATCCGCGGCCTGCCCCCGCAGGTGGTCTCGGGAGCCACCTGCGACGCCGAGGCGGCCTGGCGCGGTGCCTTCCTGGCCCACGGCTCGCTCACCGAGCCCGGCCGCTCCTCGTCCCTGGAGGTGACCTGCCCCGGCCCCGAGGCGGCGCTCGCCCTGGTCGGCGCGGCCCGCAGACTGCACATCGGCGCCAAGGCCCGTGAGGTGCGGGGGGTGGACCGCGTGGTGGTCCGCGACGGCGACGCGATCGGTGCGCTGCTCACCCGGCTCGGCGCGCACGAGTCGGTGCTGGCCTGGGAGGAGCGCCGGATGCGCCGCGAGGTGCGGGCCACGGCGAACCGGCTGGCCAACTTCGACGACGCCAACCTGCGCCGCTCCGCCCGCGCGGCGGTGGCGGCCGGTGCCCGGGTCCAGCGCGCGCTGGAGATCCTCGGCGACGACGTTCCCGAGCACCTCGCCGCGGCCGGCCGGCTGCGCATGGAGCACAAGCAGGCCTCCCTGGAGGAGCTGGGCGCGCTCGCCGACCCGCCGCTCACCAAGGACGCCGTGGCCGGCCGGATCCGCCGGCTGCTGGCCATGGCCGACAAGCGCGCCTCCGACCTCGGCATCCCGGGCACCGAGGCCAACCTCAGCGAGGAGCTGGCCGACAACCTCGTCGGCTGACACCACGTCAGAAGACCGGCACCGTCATCCACTTGGGTGGCCGGCGCCGGTTTTCGTGTGTCGTGACGGCACCCTTGACTCGATCATGTTGTGTCATGAGCCTGGCATCTGTTCGCTGCTGTGGCGGACCACTCTCTGGGGGGCTCATGAGACACAGAGCGAGATCGATCCTCGCTGTCGGCACGCTCCTGATCGGCGGAGCGAGCCTCGCACCCAGCGCCCAGGCACAGCCCGGAAACCCCGCGGCCTCCGACCCCGAGGAAGTCAAGGTCTTCCGCGCCGACGTCACCAAGGAACAGGTGTCCCTGCTCCTGGCGGCCGGGCAGGACGGCCATGAACTCGGCGAGCGCGTGCCCGACGAGGGCACCGCCACCGTCGAGGTCTACCTGACCGACGGACAGGCCGAGAAACTGGAGAAACAGGGCGTCGGCCTCACCGAGCACACACTCTCCGACCGCGCCGTGAACCGCGTCGAGGACGCCGCCGAGGGCGTGTTCCGCCCGTACAGCGGAAAGGGCGGCATCCAGGAGGAGATCCTCCGCACCGCACGGGAGCACCCGGACCTCACCAAGGTCGTTTCCATCGGCAAGACGGTCGAGGGCCAGGACATCCTCGCCCTGAAGCTCACCAAGAAGGCCAGGAAGACCGGGGACGGCTCGAAACCGGCCGTCCTCTACATGTCCAACCAGCACGCACGTGAGTGGATCACCCCGGAGATGACCCGGCGGCTGATGCACCACTACCTGGACAAGTACAGGACGGACAAGCGGATCAGGAAGATCGTCGACACCACGGAACTGTGGTTCGTCCTCTCCGCCAACCCCGACGGCTACGACTACACCTTCGCCGACGACGACAACCGCCTGTGGCGCAAGAACCTGCGGGACGTCAACGGCGACGGCGCCATCGGCACCGGCGACGGCGTCGACCTCAACCGCAACTTCCCCTACAAGTGGGGCTACGACGACGAGGGCTCGTCGCCCAACCCCACCAGCCAGACCTACCGCGGCGCGAGCCCGGGCTCCGAACCGGAGACCAAGGCTATCGACGCCTTCCAGAAGCGCATCGGCTTCACCTACGGCATCAACTACCACTCTGCCGCCGAACTCCTCCTCTACGGAGTCGGCTGGCAGGTGGCCACGCCGACCCCCGACGACGTCCTCTACGAGGCCCTCGCCGGCACGCCCGGCAACTCGGCGATCCCCGGCTACCACCCGCAGCTGTCCTCCGAGCTCTACACCACCAACGGTGAGGCGGACGGCCACGCGGCCAACGTCAACGGCATGGCGATGTTCACCCCCGAGATGTCGACCTGCCAGACCGTGTCCGACTCCGACCCCGACGACGAGTGGAACGCCCGCGACTGCCGGTCGGGCTTCAACTTCCCCGACGACGAGAAGCTGATCCAGCAGGAGTTCGCCAAGAACATCCCGTTCGCGCTCTCCGTCGCCGAGTCCGCCGCCCACCCCGACCGGCCGTCCTCCTCGGTCGGCCTGAAGGCCGCCGACTTCACCCCGGCCGGGTTCGCCACGTCCTACGCGCGCGGAGCCGGCCAGGAGGTCTCCGTGGTCGCCCGCAAAGCCGTGCGCGACAAGGAACTCAAGTACCGCGTCAACGGCGGCCGTACGCACGACGTCGACCTCAGGCGCTGGCGGGGCGGCGAGCGGTACGGCGGCGAGGACAACCTCTACTTCGACGAGTACCGGGCCAAGGTGAGGCACGGCAAACCGGGCGACAAGGTCGAGGTGTGGTTCACCGGAGAGGCCCGCAGGGGCAGGAGCGTCTCCAGCGAGCACTTCACCTACACCGTGGCCGAACGGCCCCGCGCGGACGTCCTCGTCGTCTCCGAGGAGGGCGCGAAGGCCACCCAGACCCAGAAGTACGTCGACGCGCTCAGGGCCAACGGCCGCCGCGCGGCGGTCTGGGACGTGGCCGAGCGGGGCGCCCCGGACGCGCTCGGGGTGCTGAGCCACTTCCACACGGTCGTGCACCACACCGGCGCCGCGACCCCGGGCGTCGCCACCCAGCTCCAGCTGCGGGCCTTCCTCAACGAGGGCGGCCGGCTGATCGAGGCCGGCGAGCAGGCGGGCGGCAGCGTCGACCTCGGCGGTGGCACGCCCTCCGACGACTTCAGTCAGTACTACCTGGGCGCCTACAGCCGCACCTCCACCCCCGGGGTCACCGCGTTCACCGGTTCCGGCGGGCTGGGCGGCTTCACCGGCCCGCTCGGCGACGCGCCCGGCAACCCGCTGGACCGGGCAGGCACCTACGGTGTCACCTCCGACGAACTGCCCGCCGAGGACCATCCGCAGTTCGCGAGCGCGGGCGCCGGGCAGTTCCCCGGGACGGTCAACCCGTACGGGCCCTACGCCGGCTCCTCCATGGCGGCGGCCGTGCACACAGACGACGGCTACAAGCGCCTCACCCGCACCGTCGACCTCACCGGTGTCACCGCCGCCGAGCGGCCCACCCTGCGCACCCAGCTGCTGTGGGACACCGAGCCGGGCTACGACAACGTCATCGTCGAGGCGCACACCGCCGGCGCCGACGACTGGACGACCCTGCCGGAGGCCGGCGGGGCGACCCGCACCACCGTGCCGACCGAGTGCGCGGCCGGTTTCTACATGGGCGAGCACCCCTGGCTGGGGCACTACCTGACCCTCGCCGACGGCGGCTGCACCGCGACCGGCACCACCGGTTCCTGGAACAGCCTCACCGGGTCGTCCAGCGGCTGGCAGCAGGTCGACTTCGACCTGAGCGCCTACGCCGGCAAGACGGTCGAAATCTCCCTGGCCTACGTCACCGACCCGGGCAGCGGCGGTCACGGCGTCCTCGCCGACGAGGCCTCTCTCGTCGTCGGCGGCACGGCCACCGGGACCGAGGGCTTCGAGACCTCCCTCGGCGTCTGGAGGGTCTCCGGGCCTCCCGCGGGCAGCCCGGCCGTCCTGAAGGACTGGGCCCGCACCGGAGCGCTGTTCCGGACGTACGGAGCGGTCACCACCGACGACACCGTGCTGCTGGGCTTCGGCCTGGAGCACCTGACCTCCGCGGCCGACCGGTCCGCCCTGCTGAGGAAGGCGCTCGCCGCCCTCGAGAGCTGACGCGACAGGTCAACGGAGACCCACGATCCGTAGCGAAATGGGGTGAGAAGGGCGTGTCGGCGAGGGCGGTCCGTACCCTACTGGCGGGTACGGACCGCCCTGCCGGGTATGGGGCAACTCGATGTCACGACCGGGGCCCCGGAGAGGTAGGGTCGACAGTGGTCGGGGACATCCCAAATACAGCTCGCCGGCGTCACAGCCGGCGTACCAACGAGGAGATCGGTTCGTGACGATCCGCGTAGGCATCAACGGGTTTGGCCGCATCGGTCGCAACTACTTCCGCGCATTGCTGGAGCAGGGCGCCGACATCGAGATCGTGGCCGTCAACGACCTGGGTGACACGGCGACCACTGCACACCTGCTGAAGTACGACACCATCCTGGGCCGCCTCAAGCAGGAGGTCTCGCACACCGAGGACACCATCACCGTCGGAGACAAGACGGTCAAGGTCCTCTCCGAGCGCAACCCCGCCGACATTCCGTGGGGCGAGCTGGGCGTCGACATCGTCATCGAGTCGACCGGCATCTTCACCAAGAAGGAAGACGCCGAGAAGCACATCACCGGCGGCGCCAAGAAGGTCATCATCTCCGCCCCGGCGAAGAACGAGGACATCACCCTCGTCATGGGCGTGAACCACGACCAGTACGACGCGGCGAACCACCACGTCATCTCCAACGCCTCCTGCACCACCAACTGCGTGGCGCCGATGGCGAAGGTCCTCGACGAGAACTTCGGCATCGTCAAGGGCCTGATGACGACGGTCCACGCGTACACGAACGACCAGCGCATCCTGGACTTCCCGCACAAGGACCTGCGCCGCGCCCGCGCCGCCGCCGAGAACATCATCCCGACCACCACCGGTGCCGCGAAGGCCACCGCCCTGGTGCTGCCGCAGCTCAAGGGCAAGCTGGACGGCATGGCCATGCGCGTCCCGGTCCCGACCGGCTCCGTCACGGACCTGGTGGTCGAGCTCTCCCGTGAGGTCACCAAGGAAGAGGTCAACGCCGCCTTCCAGAAGGCCGCCGAGGGCGAGCTGAAGGGCTACCTCGAGTACACCGAGGACGCGATCGTCTCCTCCGACATCGTCAACGCCCCGGCGTCCTGCACCTTCGACTCCTCCCTGACCATGGTCCAGGACGGTAAGAACGTGAAGGTCATCGGCTGGTACGACAACGAGTGGGGCTACAGCAACCGCCTCGTCGACCTGACGGTCTTCGTGGGCAACCAGCTCTGAGCGTGGAGCAGGCGGCCTGATATGAGTGCAGGGCTCGGCCGGCGCGGCAACGCGCTGTCCGAGCCCTGACGCACGTATCGGAACGGTTGCCCTCTTTCGATCACGAGCGATCACGAGCGAACACGAGCTCTAGCCAGGGAGCCCCTATGAAGACGATCGACGAACTCCTCTCCGAAGGTGTCGCGGGCAAGCGGGTCTTCGTCCGCGCCGACCTCAACGTGCCGCTGGACGGCACCACCATCACCGACGACGGCCGCATCCGTGCCGTGGTGCCCACCGTCAAGGCCCTCGCCGAGTCGGGCGCCCGCGTGGTCGTGGCCTCGCACCTCGGCCGCCCCAAGGGCGCCCCGGACCCCGCCTTCTCGCTCGCCCCGGCCGCCGCGCGCCTCGGCGAACTCCTCGGTGCCGACGTCGCCTTCGCCACCGACACGGTCGGCGACTCCGCCACTTCCACCGTCGCCGGCCTCGCAGACGGACAGGTCGCGGTCATCGAGAACCTGCGCTTCAACGCCGGCGAGACGTCCAAGGACGACGCCGAGCGCGGCGCCTTCGCCGACCGGCTGGCCGCCCTCGCCGACGTCTACGTCGGCGACGGCTTCGGTGCGGTCCACCGCAAGCATGCCTCGGTCTTCGACCTCCCGGCCCGGCTGCCGCACTACGCCGGCCACCTCATCGCCACCGAGGTCGGCGTGCTGAAGAAGCTCACCGACGACGTCAAGCGGCCCTACGTCGTCGCTCTCGGCGGCGCCAAGGTCTCCGACAAGCTCGCCGTCATCGACCAGCTGCTCGGCAAGGCCGACCGCATCCTCATCGGCGGCGGCATGGCCTACACCTTCCTCAAGGCCCAGGGCCACGAGATCGGCTCCTCCCTGCTGCAGGAGGACCAGATTCCCGCCGTACGGGAGTACCTGGAGCGCGCGGAGAAGAACGGCGTCGAGCTGGTGCTGCCGGTCGACACGCTGGTCGGGGCGGAGTTCCCCGACATGAAGGCCAAGGCGCCCTCCCACCCCGCCACCGTCGCCGCGGACGCCATCCCGGCCGGCCACATGGGTCTGGACATCGGTCCCGAGACCCGCAAGCTGTACGCCTCGAAGCTCGCCGACGCCGCCACCGTCTTCTGGAACGGCCCCATGGGCGTCTTCGAGCACCCCGACTACGCCGAGGGCACCAAGGCGGTCGCCCAGGCCCTCATCGACTCCCCGGGCTTCACCGTGGTGGGCGGCGGAGACTCCGCCGCGGCGGTCCGTACCCTGGGCTTCGACGAGCAGGCATTCGGCCACATCTCGACCGGAGGCGGCGCCTCCCTCGAATACCTCGAGGGCAAGACGCTCCCCGGCCTCGCCGCACTGGAGGACTGACCCTCAATGACCACCCGTACGCCGCTGATGGCGGGCAACTGGAAGATGAACCTCAACCACCTCGAGGCCATCGCCCACGTCCAGAAGCTCGCCTTCGCCCTGGCCGACAAGGACTACGAGGCCGTCGAGGTCGCGGTCCTGCCGCCCTTCACCGACCTGCGCTCCGTGCAGACCCTCGTCGACGGCGACAAGCTGAAGATCAAGTACGGCGCCCAGGACATCTCGGCACACGACGGCGGGGCCTACACCGGTGAGATCTCCGGTCCCATGCTGGCCAAGCTGAAGTGCACCTACGTGGCCATCGGCCACTCCGAGCGCCGCCAGTACCACGCGGAGACCGACGAGATCGTCAACGCCAAGGTGAAGGCCGCCTACAGGCACGGCATCACCCCCATCCTCTGCGTCGGCGAGGAGCTGGAGGTCCGCGAGGCGGGCAAACACGTCTCCCACACCCTCGCCCAGGTCGAGGGCGGTCTGAAGGACCTCCCGGCCGAGCAGGCCGAGTCGATCGTGATCGCCTACGAGCCGGTGTGGGCCATCGGCACCGGCAAGGTCTGCGGTGCCGAGGACGCCCAGGAGGTCTGCGCCGCCATCCGCGGCAAGCTGGCCGAGCTCTACACCCAGGAGCTGGCCGACCGGGTCCGCATCCAGTACGGCGGCTCGGTCAAGTCCGGCAACGTCGCCGAGATCATGGCGCAGGCCGACATCGACGGTGCCCTGGTCGGCGGCGCTTCGCTGGACGCCGACGAGTTCGTCAAGATCATCCGATTCCGCGACCAGTGAGTATGCGGTAACGACGATTCGTCGTACCCTTGCGGGGTCCAGCAGTGTGCTGGGCCCCGCGTCGTCCATCCGAATCCGAGGAAGTTGGTCCAGCCGTGGTTATGGGGTTCTCCATCGCCCTGATCGTCTTCAGCCTGCTGCTGATGCTGCTGGTGCTGATGCACAAGGGGAAGGGCGGCGGCCTCTCCGACATGTTCGGTGGTGGCATGCAGTCCTCCGTCGGCGGCTCCTCGGTCGCCGAGCGCAACCTCGACCGGATCACCGTCGTGGTCGGTCTGCTCTGGTTCGCGTGCATCGTCGTGCTCGGCATCATGATGAAGGTCAACAACTGACCCGAGGGCACAACCCGCCCGAACGACCCACGCATTCCCCACGTAACGCCCCATGTTCGGTACGCGCAGCAGAGCGCGGCCTATCATGGGGCTTGCGTCTGGATGCGGGGACAGGTAACTCCTATCACTGGACGCGCGTTGGGCCTTACGTAGACTGAGGCGCTCGCAGCGAAGCGGAACGCCGACTCGCTTCGCGGCACCATGACGCAGGGAGTTACGACCGTGGCAAGTGGCAACGCGATCCGGGGAAGCCGGGTCGGGGCGGGGCCGATGGGCGAGGCCGAGCGCGGTGAGTCCGCGCCGCGGCTGCGCGTCTCCTTCTGGTGCTCCAACGGGCACGAGACACAGCCGAGCTTCGCAAGCGACGCGCAGGTGCCCGATACCTGGGACTGCCCCCGCTGCGGCTTTCCGGCCGGACAGGACCGCGACAACCCCCCGGACCCGCCGCGCACCGAGCCGTACAAGACCCACCTCGCCTATGTGCGGGAGCGGCGCAGCGACGCGGACGGTGAGGCGATCCTCGCCGAGGCGCTCGCCAAGCTGCGGGGCGAGATCTAGACCGGCCCGCACTCCGGACACCCTCGGTCCTCTTCACCGCTGATCAATTAGGTTGGGAACAGCCGGCACAGCGGGGACATCCAAGGAAGAAGGCTGAAGTCCGAGATGAACGCAGACGGCCGTACCAGGCTCAACCAGACGCCCGAGTGGACCGCACTGGCCAAGCACCGCGAGGAGCTCGGCGAGGTGCGGCTGCGCGAGCTGTTCGCCGCCGACCCCGGCCGCGGCACCGGGTACACCCTCCGGGTCGGTGACCTGTACGTCGACTACTCCAAGCACCTGGTCACCGACGAGACCCTGCGACTGCTGCGGGAGCTGGCCGCCGCCACCGACGTGTTCGGGCTGCGCGACGCCATGTTCCGCGGCGAGAAGATCAACACCACCGAGAACCGGGCCGTGCTGCACACCGCGCTGCGGGCCGCCCCGGACGCGGTGATCGAGGTCGACGGGGAGAACGTCGTCCCGGCCGTGCACGCCGTGCTCGACAAGATGGCCGACTTCGCCGGCCGCGTCCGCTCCGGCGAGTGGACCGGCCACACCGGCAGGCGCATCCGCAACGTCGTCAACGTCGGCATCGGCGGCTCCGACCTGGGTCCCGCCATGGCGTACGAGGTGCTGCGCGCCTGGACCGACCGTGACCTCACCGTCCGCTTCGTGTCCAACGTCGACGGCGCCGACCTGCACGAGGCCGTCCGGGACCTGGACCCGGCCGAGACGTTGTTCGTCATCGCGTCCAAGACCTTCACCACCATCGAGACGGTCACCAACGCCACCTCTGCGCGGTCCTGGCTGCTCAAGGGCCTCGGAGGCGACGAGAAGGCGGTCGCCAGGCACTTCGTCGCGCTGTCGACGAACGCGGAGAAGGTCGCCGAGTTCGGCATCGACACGGCGAACATGTTCGAGTTCTGGGACTGGGTCGGCGGACGCTACTCCTACGACTCCGCCATCGGCCTGTCCCTGATGATCGCCATCGGCCCGGACCGCTTCCGGGAGATGCTCGACGGATTCCGCATCGTCGACGAGCACTTCCGCACCGCCCCCGCCGAATCCAACGTGCCGCTGCTGCTGGGTCTGCTCGGCGTCTGGTACGGGAACTTCCACGACGCCCAGTCGCACGCGGTGCTGCCGTACTCGCACTACCTGTCGAAGTTCACCGCCTACCTCCAGCAGCTCGACATGGAGTCCAACGGCAAGTACGTCGGCCGGGACGGCCGCGAGGTGGAGTGGCAGACCGGTCCGGTGGTGTGGGGCACCCCGGGCACCAACGGGCAGCACGCCTACTACCAGTTGATTCACCAGGGGACGAAGCTGATCCCGGCCGACTTCATCGGCTTCGCCGAGCCCGTCGCCGAGCTGAGCGACGAACTCAAGGCCCAGCACGACCTGCTGATGGCCAACTTCTTCGCCCAGACCCAGGCCCTCGCCTTCGGCAAGACGCCGGACGAGGTGCGCGGCGAAGGGGTGCCTGAGGAGCTCGTCCCGCACAAGACGTTCAAGGGCGACCACCCCACCACCACGATCCTCGCGCGCGAGCTCACCCCGTCCGTGCTCGGCCAGCTCGTCGCGCTGTACGAGCACAAGGTGTTCATCCAGGGCGCGATCTGGAACATCGACTCCTTCGACCAGTGGGGCGTCGAGCTGGGCAAGGTCCTCGCCAAGCGCGTGGAGCCCGCGCTCACCGAGGGCGCCGAGGTGCCGGGACTGGACGCCTCGACCAAGGCCCTGGTCGCCACCTACCGGGAGCTGCGCGGTCGGCAGTGATCACGATGCGGACAGGCGGGCGGCGGGACGCCGTCCGCCTGTCGTAGACTCCCCGGCGATCATCACGGCGATCGCTCGGGGGAGCACAAGGTGGCACGTACGCCCGGAAGTTGGACCGGCGGCACACTCACGGCCCGGTCCTTTCTGAAACCGCGTCACGTGGCGAAGGCGGTGTTCCACCCCGCGTGGATCCCGCCGTCGCTCGATCCGACCGTCGAGCGGCTCAAGCGAATCCGGGTCATCGCCGGGGCGGTCGCGTCCGTCGGCGTCTACACCGTCCTGGAGGGCGGCTTCGACATCACGGAGCTGCTGGAGAACGCGCTGACGGCCTCCGCGGTGCTGCTGTTCCTCACCCCGATGACCGTCGGCGTGATGCTCTTCGTCTGGCGGCGCACCGGCACCGTGCGCCAGCTGCGCGTGTCGCTCCTCAACTCCCTGAAACTACTGCTGCTGTTCATCGGCTGCGTGGTCGCGCTGGTGCTGCTGGTGCAGACGACGAACGCCTCCGGCGACCCCCTGGTGATCATCGGCGTCGGCTTCACGATGCTGTGGATGCTCGTCTTCGTCGCCCACGGGGCCGTACGGGTCTCCGGCAACTTCTTCGGCACGGCGGCCGTGCACCGCTGTCTGCCGGCGCTGCTCGCCACGGTGACCAGCTGGCTCATGGCGATCCCCGACCTCGTCACCGGCGATCTGCACGGGCTCAGCCTCACCATGGGCATCGTCTTCATCCTGGGCGCACCCGTCACCGTCACGGCGATCGCCCTTCTGGAGACGGGACGGCTCAAGCGGCGCTACGGCATCCGGCTGGGCACGCACCCGGCGCGCCTGCCGCCGATGCCGCCGCTCGTGCCGCCCCACGTACCGTCCCAGGGGAACCCGTACGTCCGTGGTGGGGGCAGCTGACGCCGTCGCGTCAGGTGTGTTTTCGCCCCCGCCGCCCCGTCCCTTCCCGACACTGGGGCTCCGCCCCAGACCCCGCTCCTCACACGCCGGAGGGGCTGAAATCAGCCCCTCCGGCGTGTGAGGAGGGGGCGAAAAAATCAGGCCACCGCGCTCAGCGTGTCCGCGAGGCGCCGCCGGGCCGCTCGCGCCGCCGGGAGGGCGGCCAGGCCCGCGGCCCCCAGCACCGCCGCCGCGCCGAGCGGCACGAGCAGCGCGGGGGAGGGCAGCTGGGCGATCCCCGCGCCGATGCCGCTCGATCTTCCCTGGGCGTCGATCAGCCAGTGTGCCAGCGGCAGCCCCAAGGCCGTGGCGAGGAGCACGGCCGCCAGAGCCGTAGCGGCCGTGGCGGTGACCGTGACGGCGGTGATCTGCCGGGGGGTCAGACCGACGGCCTTGAGCGCCAGCAGATCGCGCTCGCCCTCACGGACCGTGCCGCCGATCGCCGTCAGCAGTTCGATCAGCCCGATCAGCGCGAGGACCGCGATCAGGCCGAGGACGACCGCGCGCAGCGGGGACAGCCCGTCGGCCGGGTTGGCCACGGTGTGCACGTCCAGGTGGCCGCGGCCCGCCGCGTCCAGCCGGGCGGCGACCGCGTCCGGGTCGGCACCGGGGTCCAGCCGGAGCTGGTGGACACTCGGCCGCAGGTCCGGGTCGTTGGCGCGGAGGGTGTCGAGCGAGGTGGAGATGACCCGGCCGGCGTTCTCCGGCTCGATGCTGCGGCCGACGATGTGCAGGATCTGCGGCTGGTCGCCGACCGTCATCCGCACCCAGTCGCCGACCTCGACGTGCAGCAGGTCGAGCAGCCCCTGCCCGGCCACCGCCTCGTCCGGCCCGCGCGCGGCGCGCCCCTCGGCCAGCGTGAACGGGTACGGCTCCTGGGCGGTGCCGAGTCCCCGCAGGGCGATGGTGGCGGTCTGGCCCGGGACCAGGGCGGCCACCTCCACACCCGGGTAGGCGGCGGCGACCTGCGGATCGCCCTCCAGCAGGGCGCGGGTCTCCCGGTCGCCCAGCGAGGCGTCGGCACGCACTCCGAGCGCCGTGGGCATGCCCATCCGTTCGGGGCTGCTGTGGAAGCGGTCGATGGTGGTCCACGCGCTCAGCGCCACCAGGATCAGCAGCAGCGGCAGGGCCAGCCTGCCCACCGCGCCCAGCGAACGCGGCCGGCGCGTGAACGCCTTGTGCCAGCCCAGGACCAGCGCCGGGGGCACCCGCGCGCCCAGCGCCCGCCGGGCCACGCCGGTCAGCCGCCCTGCCGGGGGCGCCGCGGAGCGCGGCACCGGCACCGGTGGGATCCGCCCCGCCCGCCAGGCGGCCAGCCCGGTGGTCGCGCCGATGAACAGCACCGCCCCCACCGGCACCACGAACAGCGCCACGGTGTGCCCGGGCAGTCCCTGCCACACGCCGACCGCGTCCCCGAGCCGCCCCGGCACGGCGCTGCCCAGCGCCTCGGTGAGCGCGGCGGCGGCCACGGCACCGAGCAGGGCGTAGACCAGGTGCTGGATCAGGAAGACACGGACGACCTGGCCGGGTGTGAAGCCGATCGCCTTGAGGACGGAGATGTCCCGCAGATGTCCCCGGATCCGGGTGGCGATCGCCCCGTGCACGGCGAGACCGGCGGCGACCAGCGCGCCCAGGCCGAACAGGCCCAGCACCTGGCCGAGCAGCCGGTTGTCGCCCTGCGCCTCGGCCCGCGCCTGCTGCCAGGTGGCGACCTCGCCGATCGCCCCGGCGCCCAGCTCGGTCACCGCCCGCTGCACGGCGTACCCGGTGTCGCCGGGGTCGGTCAGCCGCAGCCCCACCACCTGGCCGCCCGGGTCCGTCACGGCCGAGGGCAGCGCCCAGACCAGGCCCGCCCGCTCACCCGGCCGGTAGCGCGGCTCGGCGCTGTCGGCGACGCCCACCACGGTCAGCTCCCGCGCCGTGCCGGGCACGGTGAGCGTGTCACCGGGGGCCGTGAGCAGCGCCCGCGCAAGGCGGCTCTCCAGGACCACCCCGTCGGGGGTGGCCGGGTCCAGCCAGTGCCCGGACGTGATCAGCGGGCGGCCCACGTCGGGCCGGCCGGAGGTGCCGCGCAGCTCCACCGAGGCACGGCCGCCCTGCGAGGCGACGGTGACCGAGGCCGTCGGGTAGGGGCCGGCCACGGAGTCCACGCCGTCCAGGCCGGCCAGCCTGCCGGCGTCGGCGGCGGCGGTGGTGTGCAGCGTGACGTGCGCGCCACGGCCCTGGGTGAACACGCGCTGCCAGGGGTTGGTGGCGTACCCGAACAGGGCCGTGGCCAGCAGCAGGGACGCGACGATGCCCGCGGTGGCGAGGACCAGGAACAGTGCCTCGCCGCGGTGCGTCCGCAGGTCGGAGTGCGCCCAGCGCAGGGTCGCTCGCACGGGCCTCAGCCCCTCGCGGGTCGGTCGTGGAGGCGCATGTCAGTCCTTGAGCTCCAGCACGCCCGATATGCCGGTCCTGCGCGGCGGCGTACCGCCGTCGAGTTCGGCGTCGTCGGCGATCCGGCCGTCGAAGAAGCTGATCACCCGGTCCGCGGCGCTCGCCAGCCGTGCGTCGTGCGTGACCAGCAGGATGGTCTGCCCCCGCCGATGGAAGCGGGACAGCAGCCGCATCACCTCGCGGGTGCCCTTGCTGTCCAGGCTGCCCGCGGGCTCGTCGGCCAGCAGCAGCGGGGGATGGTTGACCAGCGCCCGGGCCAGCGCGACCCGCTGCTGCTCACCGCCGGACAGCTCACCCGGCATGCTGCGCTCCTTGCCCTCGAGACCCAGCTCGGCCAGGAGCTCCTCCCGCCCGGCGCGGGCCTTCTTCGGCGGCACTCCGGCGAGCAGGGCGGGCAGCTCCACGTTGTCGGCGACCGACAGATCGGAGACCAGGTTGAAGAACTGGAAGACGATGCCGATGCGCCTGCGGCGCTCGACCGCCCAGCGGGCCTCGCTGTAGCCGTCGGTGCACTCGCCGTCCAGCCAGATGCTGCCCGCGTCGGGCCGCTGGAGCCCGCCGAGCAGATGCAGCAGGGTCGACTTCCCCGCACCGGACGGACCGGTGATCGCCACGAACTCGCCCGCCGTCACCCTCAGGTCGACGCCGCGCACGGCATGCGCCGGGGCGCCCTCGCCGTGGTGCGTCTTGACCAGGCCCTCGGCGCGCAGCACGGGAGCGGTGCTCTCACTCACTCCAGCTCCTCCAGCTCTTCCTGGCACCGTTCCAGCCAGTCGAGGTCGGCCTGCAGATGCAGCATCGCGCCCTCGATCAGCAGTTGGGAGATGCGGTTGTCCCGGTCCTCGGCGGTGGCCAGCTTCGACAGCTGCCGCATGGTGTTCAGGTACTGGCGCCGCTGCCTGTTGATCAGGGCGATCTGGTCGGCGAGACCGGTCTGCGGGGCCAGGGCCAGTTTCATGAAGAACTCGTCCCGCACCCGCGGCTCGTCCGCCGTCTCCTCGAACCAGGCGCGCAGCGCCTCCCGCCCGGCGTCGGTGAGGTGGTAGACCTTCTTGTTGGGCCGGCTCGACTGCTCGACGTCCTCGCCCTCGATCAGTCCGGTCTTCTCGAGGCGGCCGAGGGTGACGTAGATCTGGCCGACGTTCGGCTGAGGGTACGCGGAGCCCAGCAGTTGCTCAAGGTCCTGCTTGAGCTCATAGCCGTGGGCAGGGCCGCGGGCGAGCAGGGCCAGGAGGGGCAGCCGCACTCGAGCTCTCCTCCTCGCGCATCCTGGGTAATGTGCCGCAGGACCTAGTATCGCCCATACCTAACGGGTATACATGGCCTCTGACCCCGGCAAGGGTGCCCGGGTGCCGGTGTACAGGGAGGAACCTATGCGGTGGATGCATGCCGCGGGTAGGGCCCTTCTCGTCCTGATCGTCGTCCTGACCGGTCATGTCGCCTCCGGAGCGCGGGCCGACCAGGCCGACGCGGACGGTCGCGGCCCCCTGACCCTGGCCACCGCCGGCGACCTCACCGGCTACCTCGGTTCCGTGCTGGACGGCTGGAACCGCACTCATCCCGGCGAGGAGGTCACCCTCGTCGAGCTGCCGGACTCGGCCGACGAGACGCGCGCGCAGATGATCACCGATCTGCGCGGCGGCGAACGCGGCCGGTTCGACGTGCTCAACATCGACGTCAGCTGGACCTCGGAGTTCGCCGCCGCGGGCTGGATCCGTCCCCTGCCCCGCGACCGCTTCCCGCTCGACACCTTCCTCCCGCCGGTCGTGCACACGGCGACCTACGACGACCGGCTCTTCGCCGTCCCGTACGTCACCAACGCCGGGCTGCTGCTGTACCGCAAGGACGTCCTCGCCGAAGCGGGCGTCCCGCCGCCGCGCACCTGGGCCGAGCTGGAGCGGGCCGCGAAGACCCTGGCCCCCGAGCACGGTCTCGACGGCTACGCGGGCCAGTTCCTGCCCTACGAGGGGCTGACCGTGAACGCGGCCGAGGCCGTCTACTCGGCGGGCGGCACCATCCTCGGCGACGAGGGCCAGCGCGTCACCGTGAACTCCCGGGCGGCCCGGGAGGGCATCGGTTTCCTCGCCCGCGGGGTCCGCGAGGGCTGGATCCCGAAGGAGGCGCTGACGTACAAGGAGGAGGAGTCCAAACGGGCCTTCCAGGACGGCCGACTGCTCTTCCTGCGGAACTGGCCCTACGCCTACGTCGCCGCCTCCGCCCCGGGCTCCGAGGTCGCCGGCAAGGTCGGCGCCGTACCGCTGCCCGGGCCGGACGGCCCGGGCACCAGCGTCCTCGGCGGCTCCAACCTGGCCGTCGGCAGCCACGCCCGGCACCCCGACTCCGCCGCGCGCCTGATCGCCTACCTCACCAGCGAGCGCGTCCAGCGCCAGGTGCTCACGCGCGGCGCGCTGCCGCCCGTACGGGCGGATCTGTACGACGATCCCGAACTGGTCCGGCGGTTCCCGTATCTGCCGACCCTGCGCGAGAGTGTGCGGGCCGCCGCTCCGCGCCCCAAGAGCCCGCACTACGACCAGGTGAGTCTGGTGGTGCAGGCGGTGGTGCACGACGCGATGACCGGGCGGGAGACGCCCGAGGCCGCGGTGCGCCGGCTGGCGGGCGAGCTCGCCGCGGTCTCCTCCCGCTGACCTCTCTCCCCGGGCTTCCTAGTTACGTGTTAGGTAACGCGGACGTCTCGAATGTGCCCGATACGGGCATGTTTGCCCTGGTCTGATCTCCCCAACCGCGCGGTAGCTTGCGTAAGTTCATTGACACCCTCTCGACACCCCTACCTAACATGTATGCATAACGAACAGCGCTCCTCACAGACAGGTCAATGGGGTGAACAGGCACCACTGGTGGCGTGACGCGGTGATCTACCAGGTGTACGTCCGCAGCTTTCTGGACAGCACCGGTGACGGCATCGGCGATCTCGCAGGGGTCAGGGCGGGACTGCCGTACCTGAAGAAGCTCGGCGTGGACGGGATCTGGCTGAGCCCCTTCTACCCCTCGCCGCAGCACGACCACGGCTACGACGTGGCCGACTACCGCGACGTCGACCCGGTCTTCGGCGACCTCGCGGAATTCGACCTGCTGGTGACCGCCGCCCGCCGGCTCGGCATCAGGGTGCTGCTGGACATCGTCCCGAACCACTGCTCCAACGAGCACCCGTGGTTCCGCGAGGCCCTCGCCGCCGCCCCCGGCAGCCCCGAACGCGCCCGCTTCCACTTCGCCGACGGCCGCGGACCGGAGGGCACGGAGCCGCCCAACAACTGGCACGCCATGTTCGGCGGCCCCGCCTGGACCCGCGTCACCGAGCCGGACGGCCGCCCCGGCCAGTGGTACCTGCACATGTTCACGCCCGAGCAGCCGGACTGGAACTGGCGCGACCCCGAGGTCGCCGCCGAGTTCGAGCGCACCCTCCGCTTCTGGCTGGACCGGGGTGTCGACGGCTTCCGCATCGACGTCGCGGCCGGCCTGTTCAAGCACCCCGAACTGCCCGACTCCCCGGACCCGGAGGCCGACGCCCGCACCCGCGACTCGGTCAACCCACTCGCCTGGAACCAGCCCGAGGTCCACGACGTGTGGCGCCACTGGCGCGCCGTGTGCGAGGAGTACACCGCCCGCGACGGCCGCGAACGCCTCCTGGTCGGCGAGGTCTCCGTCCCCACCGCCCGCGAGCACGCCCGGTACGTCCGCCCCGACGAGCTCCACCAGGCCTTCTTCTTCGACCTGCTCGGCGCCCAGTGGGATGCCGACGCCTTCCGCAAGGTCATCTCCGAGGCCATGGAGGACATCGCCGGCACCGGCTCGACCGTCACCTGGGTCCTCAACAACCACGACCAGGTCCGCACCGTCACCCGCTACGGCGAACCCGCCGACGGCAGTGGCATCGGCGCCGCCCGCGCCCGCGCCGCCGCCCTGCTCATGCTCGCCCTCCCCGGCGCCGCGTACATCTACCAGGGCGAGGAACTGGGGCTGCCCGAGGTCGTCGACCTGCCGGACGACGTGCTCACCGACCCGATATTCCGCCGCACCGGCAGCCGCGCCCGCATCAGGGACGGCTGCAGGGTGCCGCTGCCCTGGTCGGGACAGGCCTCCCCGTTCGGCTTCACCTCCGGCGCCGAGAGTGCCAAACCGTGGCTGCCGCAGCCCGAGTACTTCGCCGAGTACGCCACCCACCGCGCCCTCGCCGACACCCGCTCCTCCTGGCACCTGTACCGCGACGGCCTGCAACTGCGCGCCGCGCTGCACCAGCTGGGCGAGGGCACGCTGCGCTGGCTGGACACCCAGCCCGGAGTCCTCGCCTTCACCCGCGGCGACGACCTGGTCTGCGCCGTCAACTTCGGCACCACCCCCGTACCCGCTCCGGTCGCCGGCACCCCGCTGCTCGCCAGCGGTCCCTGCCCGCCCGGAGTGCTCCCCGGCTCCACCGCCGCCTGGTGGATCGACGGCTCCTGAGAAGCACCTCCGGTCACCTCCCGCACCCCCGAAGGGACATCGATGATGATGCGACGACGTACCACCCTGCTCACCGGATGCACCGCCCTCGTCCTCGCGCTCGGCGCGACCGCCTGCGGCGGCGGCGACCCCGTCTCGGCCGGCGGCGGCGACAAGTCGCTCGACGGACAGACCGTCACCGTGGCCGGTGTCTGGTCCGGCAGCGAGCAGAAGAACTTCCAGAAGGTGCTCGACGCCTTCACCGAGAAGACCGGCGCCAAGACCCAGTTCGTCTCCACCGGCGACAACGTCTCCACCGTCGTCGGCAGCAAGATCGAGGGCGGCAACGCCCCCGACGTCGTCATGGTCCCGCAGGTCGGCGTGCTCAAGCAGTTCGCCGACAAGGGCTGGCTGAAGCCACTGGACCAGAAGGTGCAGACCACCGTGGGCGCCAACTTCGCCGAGGTGTGGCAGAACTACGGCAGCGTCGACGGCACCCTGTACGGCCTCTACTTCAAGGCCGCCCACAAGTCCACCGTCTGGTACAGCCCCGCCGCCCTCGAACAGGCCGGCGTCACCCCGCCGAAGACCTACGACGCCATGCTGAAGGACGGGCGGACCATCTCCGACTCCGGACTCGCCGCCTTCTCCGTCGCCGGACAGGACGGCTGGACCCTCACCGACTGGTTCGAGAACGTCTACCTCTCCCAGGCCGGGCCCGAGAAGTACGACGCCCTCGCCGCCCACGAGATCGAGTGGACCGACCCGACGGTGGTCGAGGCGCTCACCACCCTCGGCAAGCTCTTCAAGGACAAGCAGCTCATCGCCGGCGGCCAGAAGGAAGCCCTCAACACCGACTTCCCCGGCTCCGTCGAGAAGGTCTTCGGCCCCGAGGCCGAGGCCGCCATGGTCTACGAGGGCGACTTCGTCGCGGGCGTCGCCAAGGACCAGTTCGGCAAGAAGATCGGCACCGACGCGAACTTCTTCCCCTTCCCGCCGGTCGGTGACGGCAAGGCACCCGTGGTCAGCGGCGGCGACGCGGCCGTCGTCCTCAAGGACGGCAAGAACAGCAAGGCCGGCATGGCCCTGCTGGAGTACCTGGCGACTCCCGAGGCCGCCGCCGTATGGGCCGAGGCGGGCGGCTTCCTCTCCCCGAACAAGAAGCTCGACCCCTCCTCCTACGGCGACGACGTCACCCGCGCCACCGCCGAGTCCCTGATCGCCGCCGGCGACTCCGTCCGCTTCGACATGTCCGACCAGGCACCGGCCGCCTTCGGCGGCACCAAGGGCGCCGGCGAGTGGAAGATCCTCCAGGACTTCCTGCGCGACCCGGCCGACCCGGCGAAGACCGCGGCCGAGCTCGAGAAGGCCGCGGCCAAGGCCTACGGGAACTGACGGCCATGACCGCCACCATGGTGAAAGAGGCGAGCCCTCCGGCACCTGTGCCTCCCGGCGGCGCGCGCGGCCGACGCCTGCGCCGCCGGGGGCAGGTCATCGCCCTGCTGTTCGTGTTCCCCGCGTTGCTCCTGCTGGGCGCGCTGGTGGTGTACCCGGTGCTGTTCTCCATCGGCCGCAGCTTCTTCGACGCCTCCGGCAACGAGTTCGTCGGCGGGGAGAACTACGCCGAGATGTTCCGCGATCCGACCAACCTCAAGGCCGTCCGGAACACGGCCATCTGGGTCGTCGTGGCGCCCACTCTCCTGACCGGACTCGGCCTGGTCCTGGCCGTCCTGGTGGAGAAGGTCCGCTGGGCCACCGCCTTCAAGCTGCTGCTGTTCATGCCGATGGCGGTCTCCTTCCTCGCCGCCGGCATCATCTTCCGGCTCGCCTACGACCAGGATCCGGACAAGGGCGTGCTCAACGCCGCCGTCGTCTCGGTCCACGACGCCTTCAAGGGCACCTCCTCCTACCCGTCCGCCCGCGCCCGCGAAGGCGAGGGCCTGACCAAGCAGGAGGACGGCTCGTACGCCACCGGCGCGGACGTCTCACCCGGCGGCACGGCGACGCTCGGGCTGGTCGGGGTCGCCCCCAAGGACCTGCCGGGCGACGCCCGGCCCGCCGCCCCGGCGGCAGCGGACGCGGCCGGCTCCGACGAGGTGCGCGGCGTGGTGTACCTCGACTTCACCCCCGGCGGGGGAGGGAAGCCGGGCGTGGTCGACCCCGAGGAGAGCGGACTGCCCGGGATGACGGTGGAAGCGGTGCGCGACGGGAAGACCGTCGCCGAGACGACCACCGGGGCGGACGGCTCCTTCAGCTTCACCGGACTGGACAGCGGCTCCTACGCGATGAAGCTCCCGTCCGCGAACTTCGCGCCACCCTACGAGGGCATCTCCTGGCTCGGCCCGGCGCTCGTCACGCCGGCGATCATCGGAGCGTACCTGTGGATATGGACCGGTTTCGCGATGGTGCTCATCGGCGCGGGCCTCGCGGCCCTGCCGCGCGACGCGCTGGAGGCAGCGCGTATGGACGGTGCCAACGAATGGCAGATCTTCCGCCGCATCACCGTTCCGCTGCTCGCCCCCGTGCTCACCGTCGTCTTCGTGACCCTGGTCATCAACGTCATGAAGGTTTTCGACCTGGTGTACATCATCGCGCCGGGACCGGTGCAGGAGGACGCGACCGTGCTGGCGACACAGATGTGGCTGGTGTCGTTCGGCGGCGGCAACAACCAGGGCCTCGGAAGCGCGCTCGGTGTGCTGCTCCTGCTCCTGGTCATCCCCGCCATGGTGTTCAACGTCCGTCGCTTCAAGAGGAGTCAGCGATGAACGTCATCCGGCGCGGTCTGGGCAACGCGGTGGTGCAGGCCTTCCTGGTGGTGATCGGCCTGGTGTGGCTGACCCCGCTGGCCGGTCTGTTCCTGTCCTCGCTGCGGTCCGCCGAGGACACGGCCAAGGGCGGGTGGTGGACCGTGTTCACCAGCCCGGGACAGCTGTCCTTCGACAACTATTCGGCGCTGCTGGAGAACTCGGGCATCACCCAGGCGTTCTGGAACACCGTGCTGATCTCCGTGCCGACGACCGTGCTGGTCGTGGTCGTCGCCGCGCTCGCCGGATACGCCTTCGCCTGGCTGGACTTCCCGGGGCGCGAGCCCATCTTCCTGCTCGTCGTCGCGCTGCTGGTCGTGCCCGTGCAGATCGGGCTGCTGCCGGTCGCCAAACTCTTCGGGCAACTGGGGCTGTTCGGGACGATTCCGGGTGTCGTGCTGTTCCATGTGGCCTACGGGCTGCCGTTCGCGGTGTTCCTGCTGCGCAACTACTTCGCCGAGATGCCGAAGGAGATGCTGGAGGCGGCGCGGATGGACGGCGGGAGCGAGTGGCGGATCTTCACCCGGCTGGTGCTGCCGGTGGGGCGGCCGGCGATCGCCAGCCTCGCGATCTTCCAGTTCCTGTGGGTGTGGAACGACATGCTGGTCGCGCTGTTGTTCGCGGACAGTTCCTCGCAGCCTCTGACGGTGCAACTGCAGTCGCAGATCCGGCAGTTCGGGAGCAACATCGACGTGCTCGCGCCGGGGGCGTTCGTGTCGCTGGTGGTGCCGGTGGTCGTGTTCTTCGCGTTCCAGCGGCACTTCGTGCAAGGGGTTATGGCGGGGTCCGTGAAGTAGGGGGTGCGGGTGGGTGGGGCGGTGGGGGCCTTTTTCGCCCCCGCCGCCCCCTTCCCGTCCCCCGGGGGCTGCGCCCCCGGACCCCGCTTTTCGGCCTGAACGGCCTCGTCCTCAAGCTCCCCCAGGGGGGGACCCCCGGACGGGCTGTCTATGGTGACGCCGGTGGGTAGAGGGACCGTGGCAGCTGGGACGCCGCCGGTCTGTCCAGGAGCCACAGGGTGCGGGCGCGGCCCTGGGCGCCTGCTGCGGGGGCCTGGATCTCGCCCGCGCCCGAGAGGGCGATGGCTGCCGCTTCCGCCTTGTCCTCGCCTGCCGCCAGGAGCCAGACCTCCCGGGCCGCACGAATCGCGGGGAGGGTCAGGGTGACCCTCGTCGGCGGGGGTTTGGGGGCGCCGTGGACGCCCACCACCGTGCGTTCCGTCTCCCGGACCGCGGGGAGCTCCGGGAAGAGGGAGGCCACGTGCGTGTCCGGGCCGACGCCCAGCAGCAGCACGTCGAAGGCCGGGACGGGGCCGTGGTTCTCCGGGGCCGCCGCCGCGGCCAGTTCCTCCGCGTAGGCGGCCGCCGCCGCGTCCACGTCCGTGCCGTGCGGGCCGTCCGACGCGGGCATGGCGTGCACGCGCTTCGGGTCCAGCGGCACCGCGTCGAGCAGTGCCTCACGGGCCTGGGTGACATTGCGGTCCGGGTCGCCCTCGGGCAGGAACCGTTCGTCGCCCCACCACAGGTCCAGCCGGGACCAGTCGATCGCGTCCCGGGCCGGGGCCGCGGCCAGCGCGGCCAGCAGACCGTTGCCGTTGCGGCCGCCGGTCAGAACCACGGACGCCGCACCCCGGGAGGCCTGTGCGTCCACGATCCTGGTGATCAGACGGGCCGCCGCGGCCTGCGCCATCAGCTCCTTGTCCCGGTGCACGACCAGCTGCGGTGCCGTGGTCACTTCGCCGCCGCCTTCTTCACCGGCGCCTGCGCCGTCGCCCGGTCCGCGGGAGCTTTCGCAGCCGACTCGACGGGCGCGGGGACAGCTTCCCGTTCTCCTTTGGCCGGCGGGCCGGAGCCGTCCGGGGACTTCAGGCGTTCCACGCCGTAGCGCAGGGCCGAGGCGTAGGTGTCGTCCGGGTCCAGACGGCGCAGCTCCTCCGCGATCAGCTCCGCCGTGTCACGGCGCTTGAGCGCCACCGCCCGCTTGGGCTGGCCCTGGATGGACAGCGTCGCCAGTGAGCCGTCGGCGCGGTCCAGGACGATCGGGCCGCAGTCGGTGTCCATGCGGACCGCGGTGAGTCCCGGGCCGCCGGAGCACGAGCGCTTGACGGGGACGTCCAGCCGGTCCGCGAGCCACATCGCCAGCAGTTCACAGCTCGGGTTGAACTCCTCGCCCTCCACCTCCACGCCCTGCACCTCGCAGGCGACCTGGTCCAGCGCCGCCGCCAGCATCGAACGCCAGGGCGTGATGCGGGTCCACGACAGGTCCGTGTCACCGGGGGTGTAGGCGTCCGCGCGGGCGGCGAGCTCCTTCACCGGCTGCTCGCAGGCGTAGGTGTCGGTCACCCGGCGCTGGGCCAGCGCGCCCAGCGGGTCGTTCGCCGGGTCCAGCGGTGCGTTGACCGGCCACCACACCACCACCGGGGCGTCCGGCAGCAGCAGCGGCAGCACCACCGACTGGGCGTGGTCGACGACCTCGCCGTAGAGGCGGAGCACCACCGTCTCGCCGGTTCCGGCGTCCGCGCCGACCCGGACCTCGGCGTCCAGGCGCGACTGGGTGCGGTCCCGCGGGGAGCGGGAGACACGCTTGATGACCACGAGCGTGCGCGAGGGGTGCTCGCGCGAGGCGTCGCTCGCCGCCTTCAGCGCGTCGTAGGCGTTCTCCTCGTCCGTCACGATGACCAGCGTGAGCACCATGCCGACGGCGGGGGTGCCGATGGCACGCCGGCCCTTGACCAACGCCTTGTTGATCTTGCTGGCCGTGGTGTCCGTGAGGTCTGTTTTCATGGCCGGCGCCAGCTCCGTCCGTCTCGCTCGAGCATTTCGTCCGCCTCGACGGGTCCCCACGTGCCGGCCGGGTACTGGGCCGGCCTGCCGTTGGTGTCCCAGTACTCCTCGATCGGGTCGAGGATCTTCCAGGACAGCTCGACCTCCTCCGTGCGCGGGAAGAGGTTGGAGTCGCCCAGGAGGACGTCCAGGATCAGCCGCTCGTACGCCTCCGGGCTGGACTCGGTGAAGGACTCGCCGTAGGCGAAGTCCATCGACACGTCCCGGATCTCCATCGAGGTGCCCGGCACCTTGGAGCCGAAGCGGACGGTGACGCCCTCGTCGGGCTGGACGCGGATGACGATCGCGTTGGAGCCCAGTTCCTCGGTGGCCGTCGTGTCGAAGGGGGAGTGGGGTGCCCGCTGGAAGACCACCGCGATCTCGGTGACCCGGCGGCCGAGCCGCTTGCCGGTGCGCAGATAGAAGGGGACACCCGCCCAGCGGCGGTTGTCGATGCCCAGCCTGATCGCCGCGTAGGTGTCGGTCTTCGAGGAGGGGTCGATGCCCTCCTCCTCCAGATACCCGACCGCCTTCGCGCCGCCCTGCCA
This sequence comes from Streptomyces malachitofuscus, assembly GCF_055571035.1. NCBI lineage: Bacteria > Bacillati > Actinomycetota > Actinomycetes > Kitasatosporales > Streptomycetaceae > Streptomyces > Streptomyces malachitofuscus. Next base: position 97,693 of record NZ_JBVIGA010000010.1, read on the forward strand.
GCCGGCCGCGTACTGCCCGCGCACGGTGTCCCGGCCCAGGTCCTTCGGCAGCCGGACGGCACCGAGCACCTTGGTCTTCTCCGCGGCCAGCGCGTCCGCGTCGAAGGAGGCGGGCTCCTCCATCGCGGTCAGAGCCAGGAGTTGGAGCAGGTGGTTCTGGATGACGTCGCGGGCGGCGCCGATGCCGTCGTAGTAGCCGGCCCGGCCGCCGATGCCGATGTCCTCGGCCATGGTGATCTGCACATGGTCGACGAACGAGCGGTTCCAGATCGGCTCGAACATCGTGTTGGCGAAGCGCAGCGCCAGGATGTTCTGGACGGTCTCCTTGCCCAGGTAGTGGTCGATCCGGAACACCTGGTCCGGGGCGAACACCTCATGGACGATCGCGTTGAGCTCCTCGGCCGACTTCAGGTCGTGGCCGAACGGCTTCTCGATGACCGCGCGCCGCCAGGAGCCGCCCGTCTGGTCGGCCAGACCGTGCTTCTTCAGCTGCTGGATGACCACCGGGAAGGAACGCGGCGGCACGGACAGATAGAACGCGAAGTTGCCGCCCGTGCCCTGGGCCTTGTCCAGCTCCTCGATCGTGCCGCGCAGCCGCTCGAAGGACTCGTCGTCGTCGAAGGTGCCCTGCACGAAGCGCATGCCCTGGATGAGCTGCTGCCAGACCTCCTCGCGGAACGGGGTCCGGGCGTGCTCCTTGACCGCGTCGTGCACCTCCTGGGCGAAGTCCTCGTTCGCCCACTCCCGGCGGGCGAAGCCCACCAGGGAGAAGCCCGGCGGCAGCAGCCCCCGGTTGGCCAGGTCGTACACGGCCGGCATCAGCTTCTTGCGTGACAGGTCGCCCGTGACGCCGAAGATGACCAGGCCCGACGGCCCCGCGATACGCGGGAGCCGTCGGTCCGCAGGGTCACGCAGCGGGTTGCTGCTCGACAAGGTTTCAGCCCTCCGACGGGGCGAGGCGCTGCAGCTCCGCCTCGGTCGACTTCAGCAGGTCGTTCCAGGACGCCTCGAACTTGTCGACGCCCTCGTCCTCCAGAAGCTGCACCACCTCGTCGTACGAGATGCCGAGCGCCTCGAGCGCGTCCAGGTCGGCGCGGGCCTGCTCGTAGGTGCCGGAGACGGTGTTGCCCCGGATGTCGCCCTGCTCCTCGGTGGCGAACAGCGTCGCCTCCGGCATGGTGTTCACCGTGTTCGGCGCCACCAGCTCGTCGACGTACATGGTGGCCTTGTACGCCTTGTCCTTCACACCGGTCGACGCCCACAGCGGACGCTGCTTGTTGGCGCCCTCGCGCTCCAGCGCGCTCCAGCGGTCGGTCGAGAAGACCTCCTCGTACGCCTGGTACGCCAGACGCGCGTTGGCGACGGCGGCCTTGCCGCGCAGCGCCTTGGCCTCGTCGGTGCCCAGCGCGTCGATCCGCTTGTCGATCTCGGTGTCCACGCGGGACACGAAGAAGGACGCCACGGAGTGGATCTTCGACAGGTCCAGGCCGCGTTCCCTGGCCTTCTCCAGGCCGGTCAGGAACGCGTCCATGACCTTGCGGTAGCGCTCCAGGGAGAAGATCAGCGTGACGTTGACGCTGATGCCCAGGCCGATGGTCTCGGCGATGGCCGGGATACCCGCCTCGGTGGCCGGGATCTTGATGAGGGTGTTGGGGCGGTCCACCAGCCAGGCCAGCTGCTTGGCCTCGGCGACCGTGGCGCGCGTGTTGTGCGCCAGCCGCGGGTCGACCTCGATCGAGACCCGGCCGTCCCGGCCGTCGGTGGCGTCGAAGACCGGGCGCATGATGTCGGCGGCGTCGCGGACGTCCGCCGTGGTGATCATGCGGATGGCCTCTTCGACGGTGACCTTGCGGGCGGCGAGGTCGGTCAGCTGCGTGTCGTAGCCGTCGCCCTCGGAGATCGCCTTCTGGAAGATCGTCGGGTTGGTGGTGACGCCCACGACATGCTGCTGGTCCATCAGCTCGGCGAGGTTGCCGGACGTGATCCGCTTGCGCGACAGGTCGTCCAGCCAGATCGCGACGCCTTCGTCGGAAAGGCGCTTGAGTGCGTCCGTCATGGAAATTACATCTCCTACGTGTCGTATATGGGCGTCAGCGCTGGGCTGCGGCGATCGATTCCCGGGCGACGGCCGCCACGTTCTCGGCGGTGAAGCCGAACTCCTTGAACAGCACCTTGCCGTCGGCGGAGGCCCCGAAGTGCTCCAGGGACACGATGCGGCCGGCGTCCCCCACGTACTTGTGCCAGGTGAGGCCGATCCCCGCCTCGACGGCCACGCGTGCCTTCACGGAGGGCGGCAGGACGCTGTCCCGGTACCCCTGGTCCTGCTCCTCGAACCACTCCACGGACGGCATGGACACCACGCGCGTGGGCACGCCGTCGGCCTGGAGCCGCTCGCGCGCCTCGACGGCGACGTGCACCTCGGAACCGGTCGCGATCAGGACGACCTCCGGCTCACCGCCCTCGGCGTCGAACAGGACGTAGCCGCCCTTGGCCGCGTCCTCGTTCGGCTCGTACGTCGGCACGCCCTGGCGGGTCAGCGCCAGACCGTGCGGGGTGCCCTTGCCGAACTCCTTCGTCCAGCGGGTGAGGATCTCCCGCCAGACGGTCGCGGTCTCGTTGGCGTCCGCCGGACGGACCACGTTGAGGCCGGGGATGGCGCGCAGCGAGGCCAGGTGCTCGACCGGCTGGTGCGTCGGGCCGTCCTCGCCCAGACCGATGGAGTCGTGCGTCCACACGTACGTCACCGGCAGGTGCATCAGAGCCGACAGCCGCACCGCGTTGCGCATGTAGTCGGAGAACACCAGGAAGGTGCCGCCGTAGATCCGGGTGTTGCCGTGCAGCGCGATGCCGTTCATCTCCGCGGCCATGGCGTGCTCACGGATGCCGAAGTGGATCGTGCGGCCGTACGGGTCCGCCTCGGGCAGCGGGTTGTCCGCCGGGAGGAACGACGACGTCTTGTCGATCGTGGTGTTGTTGGACCCCGCGAGGTCGGCCGAACCGCCCCACAGCTCCGGGATCACCGCGCCGAGCGCCTGCAGCACCTTGCCGGAGGCGGCGCGCGTGGCGACGCCCTTGCCCGGCTCGAACACCGGGATCGAGTCCTGCCAGCCCCCCGGCAGTTCACCCGCGGCGATCCGGTCGTACTCGGCGGCACGCTCGGGGTTGTTGTCCCGCCACTGCTGGAAGGACTTCTCCCACACCGCCCGGGCCGCCTGGCCCCGCTCCAGCGCCTTGCGGGTGTGACCGATGACCTCGTCGGTCACCTCGAACGTCTGCTCCGGGTCGAAGCCCAGCACGCGCTTGGTGGCCGCGACCTCGTCGTCGCCGAGCGCCGAGCCGTGCGCGGCCTCGGTGTTCTGCGCGTTCGGGGCGGGCCAGGCGATGATCGACCGCATGGCGATGAAGGACGGCCGGTCCGTGACCTTCTTCGCCTCCTGGATCGCGTCGTAGATCGCGTTCGGGTCCAGGTCGCCGTCCGGCTTCGGCGCGACACGCTGCACATGCCAGCCGTACGCCTCGTACCGCTTGGTCACGTCCTCGGAGACGGCCGTCTCCGTGTCGCCCTCGATGGAGATGTGGTTGTCGTCCCACAGCAGCACCAGGTTGCCCAGCTTCTGGTGCCCGGCCAGCGAGGACGCCTCGGCGGAGATGCCCTCCTGGAGGCAGCCGTCACCGGCGATGCAGTAGACGAAGTGGTCGAAGGGGGACTCACCGGCGGGAGCCTCCGGGTCGAACAGACCGCGCTCGTAGCGGGCGGCCATCGCCATGCCCACCGCGTTGGCGACACCCTGGCCCAGCGGGCCGGTCGTGGTCTCCACGCCCGTGGTGTGGCCGTACTCGGGGTGACCCGGCGTCTTCGAGCCCCAGGTGCGGAAGGACTTCAGGTCGTCCAGCTCCAGGCCGAAACCGGCCAGGTACAGCTGGGTGTACAGGGTCAGGGACGAGTGGCCGGCGGACAGCACGAAACGGTCGCGCCCTACCCAGTCGGCGTCCGCCGGGTCGTGCCGCATCACCTTCTGGAAGAGGGTGTAGGCGGCAGGCGCCAGGCTCATCGCCGTACCCGGATGGCCGTTACCGACCTTCTGTACGGCATCGGCGGCCAGGACGCGGGCGGTGTCGACGGCCCGCTGGTCCAACTCGGTCCACTCGAGGTCTGTGGTGGTCGGCTTGGTGCTCACCCTGAGTCAGGGCTCCTCTCCACATGAATTCGGATGCCGGTGGCTGCCCACCGACGAGGTCGAGCCTACCCCCGTAGGACGTGCGTTTTTCCGGGTCGTTCCAGAGTGCGGGCACTGCTTTCGATCCGCCTCCTGACTGGGAAGTTTCCGCATTCGGCAGATGAATACGGAGCCGCTCATCCGGGTGCTCAATCGAGCTCGGAGGCGCACCTCGGAGGGCGTCTTCCAACACGAGCGGACCCCCGCGAATGTCCGGGTCTGGGCAACGTCTAGAGTGGCGTGGTACGCGCGAGCCTTTACCGCCACTTCACCTGTGGAGGCTTGCTGGGATGTCTCTGTAGGGGTGTACGTGACGGCCGTTGAATCCCGTCCAGCCGGGGTGCTGGGGACCAGTCAGAGCCCTGCCCATCGGCCGTTCGGGGCCCGGGTGATGGCCTTCGTGGCGCTCACCAAGCCGCGGATCATCGAACTGCTGCTCATCACCACCGTGCCGGTGATGTTCCTGGCGCAGCGGGGCGTGCCCGACCTGACGCTGGTGCTGCTGACCTGCGTCGGCGGCTACCTGTCCGCGGGCGGTGCGAACGCGCTGAACATGTACATCGACCGCGACATCGACGCGCTGATGGACCGCACCTCGCAGCGGCCCCTGGTCACCGGGATGGTCAGCCCACGCGAGTGCCTCGTCTTCGGCATCTCCCTGGCGGTCGTCTCGACGCTGCTGTTCGGTCTCACCGTCAACTGGCTGTCCGCCTGGCTCGCCCTCGGCGCGCTCCTCTTCTACGTCGTCGTCTACACGATGATCCTCAAGCGGCGCACATCGCAGAACATCGTGTGGGGCGGCATCGCCGGCTGCATGCCGGTGCTGATCGGCTGGTCCGCGGTCACCGACTCCATGGCGTGGGCGCCGGTCATCCTCTTCTTCGTCATCTTCTTCTGGACGCCGCCGCACTACTGGCCGCTGTCGATGAAGGTGAAGGACGACTACGCGCGCGTCGGCGTGCCGATGCTGCCGGTCATCGCCTCCAACAAGGTCGTCGCCAAGCAGATCGTGGCCTACAGCTGGGTCATGGTCGCGGTGTCGCTGCTGCTCACCCCGCTCGGCTACACCGGCTGGTTCTACACGGCCGTCGCCCTCGCGTCGGGCGGCTGGTGGCTGTGGGAGGCGCACGCCCTCCTGCACCGCGCCAAGGCCGGGGCGACGGGCGGCAAGCTCAAGGAGATGCGGCTGTTCCACTGGTCCATCACCTACGTGTCCCTCCTCTTCGTGGCGGTCGCAGTCGACCCGTTCCTGCGTTAGCCGCTCCTGGCACGCCGCCCGGGCGGGGTACGTGGTCAAGGCCACGGACCCCGCCCGTCGCCGTTTGATCTACCCGTCGGTAGCATTCCGTTCATGGCAGACACGCAGCAGGTGGACCCGAAGGCCGAGCAGAAGGCGGCCCGGCTCGCCAAGCAGATCGGCGGCTTCGCCAAGGCGCACGGCGGTGCCGAGGGCCAGATCGCGTACCTCGGGCAGCGCGGCGCCCGGATCGTCCTCGTCGGCGAGGACGGCGACTGGGGGGACGTGTTCGCCCCGTCGGTGGAGATCGCCGAGAAGGCCGTCGAGAAGGCGGGCATCACCGTCCACGAGGACTTCGACGGCGAGTTCGCGGCGAAGGTGAGGACGGGCCCGTACGAGTGGAAGAGGATGGCCGGCATCCAGTTGGGCGGCTGAGCGACGCCCTCAGGGGGCGCGGGGCCGCTGGACACCCCGCACCCCGTGGCCGCTCCCGCGCCACCTCACCCCCGGTTCACCCGTTAGGACCTGTGAAGCACCGACACACGGTCCCGTCACGGGGAGTCCCGGATGATCGACACGCCCTCACTCGTGGACCAGTACTGCCACGGAGTGCTCCGTACGGAACTGGGCCTCGGCACCTTCGAGGCCCAGCTCGCCCGCACCGAGGGACCGCCTGCCCCCGGCACCACCCTCTTCGACACCCAGACCGGGTTCGCCGTACGCCGCTGGTGCCCGCCCCTGCTCGGCCTGGAGCCGCACTGTCCGCCCGCCCGGTATCTCGCCCGGCGCCGTGAGCTGGGCATGATCGAGGCGGGGCGCAGGCTGCTGCGGGGCAGCGGCATCACCGCCTACCTCGTCGACACCGGGCTGCCCGAGGACCTCACCGGCCCCACCGAGCTCGGCCGGGCGGGAGGCGCCGACGCCCACGAGATCGTCCGTCTGGAACAGCTCGCCGAACAGGTCGCCGACACCTCCGGCACCGTCGAGTCCTTCCTCGCCAACCTCGCCGAGTCCGTGCACGGCGCCGCAGCCCATGCCATCGCCTTCACCTCCGTCGCCGGGCCACGGCACGGGCTGGCGCTCGCCCCCGAGCCACCCGGTCCCGGCGAGGTCCGCGGAGCGGCGGGGCGCTGGCTGGCCGGGCGCCGGGCCGGGGACGAGCTGAGCGACCCGGTGCTGCTGCGGCACGTGCTCTGGATCGCGGTCGCCTCCGGCCTGCCCCTCCAGCTCCACGCCGGTCTCGGCGCGCCGGGCGCCCGCATCGACCGCACCGATCCTGTGCTGCTGACCGACTTCGTCCGGGCCACCGCGGGGCTCGGCACCGACCTCGTCCTGCTGCACGGCTACCCGTACCACCGGCACGCCGCCCACCTCGCGGGTGTCTTCCCGCACGTCTACGCCGACTGCGGCGCCGCGCTGGTCCGCACCGGCGCCCGCGCGGCGACCGTCCTCGCGGAGATCCTGGAGCTCGCGCCCTTCGGCAAGATCCTCTTCTCCAGCGGCGCCCGCGGTCTGCCCGAACTGCACGTGGTCGGCGCCCGTCTGTTCCGCGAGGCGCTCGGCCGGGTGCTCGGCACGTGGGTGTCCGAGGGCGCGTGGTCGCGCGGCGACGCCCAGCGGGTGGCCGGCATGATCGCCGCCGGGAACGCGGGCAGGGTGTACGGGCTGGGCTGAGATGTGAGGACCGGGCGCATCCCGACCGACAGGGTGCTCGCCCGCTTCCTCGACGGCCTGGCGCCCCTGGCCCCCGTCGCCGTCCGGGCGCACGGCTCACTGACAGCGGGCGACCGTGTGGAGGTCCGCAGCGACCTTGACCCGATCACGGTCCTGGACCATCCGATCGGCGCGCGGACGGTGTGGCACCTGGCGTCGCTGCACGCCCGGCCGAGCGACGGCGCACCCGGCCGTGCCGCCACAGCGTCCGGCCGCACGCCATCAGCACCGCGCACAGGGCGGGGATCGCGGCCTTCCCGACGACCTCGTCGTAGGGGACCGCGGCGCGCACCTCGGCACCGCTCGCCGACCGGCTCCACTGCACCTACGCCACACCGGACACCGCCGCGGGCGCCGGGCGCCGCCGTCCTACCCGGACGCACGAGCAGCTGTTCAACGCCCCGTCACGCCGGTCACCCGGATCGGGCCGCACACCTTCGGCCGGGTCCTGCACGGGGCGCCGCCCGCGACGGCCGGCCGCCGGGAAGTGGGCGCCACGCCGGGCCCGGCCGACCCGCGACTATCGGGGACCGGCGATCGACGCGCTCGTGGCCGGCTCCTGGGCGACCGGCGCGGCAGCCGCCCCCGGCACCGTCTCCTCCGGGCGCTCGCGCAGCGACAGCAGGACCCGGAGCACCCAGATCCACATCACGCACGAGCCGAACATGTGCAGGCCCACCAGCACCTCGGGGAGGTCGGTGAAGTACTGCACATAGCCGATGGCGCCCTGCGCGAGCAGGATCAGGAAGAGTTCGCGGGTGCGGGCCAGGGGGCCCGCGGGGGCGTCGACCGCCTTCAGGACGAACCACAGGGCGAACGTCAGCGTCACCACGATCCACGCCAGCACGGCGTGCAGCTTGCTGACCGTCTCCCAGTCCAGCGGCATCCGCGGTACCTCGCTGGAGTCACCCGCGTGCGGGCCGGCACCGGTGACCACCGTGCCGACCGCGATCAGCAGCACGGAGGCGGTCACCTGGAACCACACCAGCTGCTGCACGGCCTTGCCGACCAGCGGCCGCGGCTCGGCGTCGCCCTCGCGGGTGCGCTGCCACATCACCGTGGCGACCGCGATCAGCGCCGAGGACAGCAGGAAGTGCGCCGCCACCGTGTACGGGTTCAGGCCGACGAGGACCACGACGCCGCCGAGGATCGCGTTGCCCATCACGACCCAGAACTGCGCCCAGCCCAGCAGGGTCAGACTGCGCCGGTACGGCTTCTGCGAGCGGGCCGCGATGATCGCCCAGCCGACCGCGGCGCAGAGCACGTACGTCAGCAGGCGGTTGCCGAACTCGATGACGCCGTGCAGGCCCATCTCGCTGGTCGTGGTGAGCGAGTCGTCGGTGCACTTGGGCCAGGTCGGGCAGCCGAGGCCGGAGCCGGTCAGCCGTACGGCACCGCCGGTGACCACGATGACCACCGACATGACGAGCGCGGCGAGGGCCGCCCGCCGGACCGTCCGGGGGTCCGGGGTCCAGCGTGCGGCGATGAAGGCGAGCGGGTTGCGCAGGGCCGCCTGGGCGTCGGCGCGGGTCACGTTTGGCACGCGTCCCATCGTATGCGGCCGCTTGTGCACGCTTTCACGAGGGTCCGTCCCGGCCACGCCGCCTACTCCCAGCGGAAGAACTTCCCGGCCGCCGCAAGGCCGGCGACCGCCCACACGGCGAGGATCCCGAGGCTGCCCCAGGGCATCCCGGCCCCGTGCTGGAGCACGTCCCGCAGGCCCTCGGAGAGCGCGGAGATCGGCAGCAGGCCGAGCACGTCCTGCGCCGCGTCCGGGAATTCGTCCAGCGGCACGACGACCCCGCCGCCGACGAGCAGCAACAGGAACACCAGGTTGGCGGCGGCGAGCGTCGCCTCCGCCTTGAGCGTGCCCGCCATCAGCAGGCCCAGCCCGGAGAACGCGGCCGTGCCCAGGACCAGCAGCAGGACCACCGCGACGGGGCTGCCCTGCGGGGACCAGCCGAGCGCGAGGGCGATCACTGTCACCAGGAGCACCTGGAGGACCTCGGTGACCAGCACCGACAGCGTCTTCGCCGTCATCAGGCCCCAGCGCGGCAGCGGCGACGCGGCCAGCCGCTTCAGCACGCCGTAGCGGCGCTCGAAGCCGGTCGCGATGGCCTGGCCGGTGAACGCCGTCGACATCACGGCGAGCGCGAGGATGCCGGGGGCGAGGAAGTCGACCGCCTCGCCGTCACCGGTGTCCACCACGTCCACGGTGCTGAAGAGCACCAGCAGCAGCGTGGGGATGATCACCGTCAGCAGCAGCTGCTCGCCGTTGCGCAGCAGCATCTTCGTCTCGAGCACGGCCTGCGCGGCGATCATGCGGGCCAGGGGCGCCGCACCCGGCTTGGGGGAATAGGTACCGGTGGCGGTCACGCGCGCAACTCCTTGCCCGTCAGTTCCAGGCTGTGTCTTCCCGGGGGACGACCCCCGGACCCCCGGCCGGTCTCCGTCCGGGCCGCCGTCATCCGCGCAACTCCTTGCCCGTCAGTTCCAGGAAGACGTCCTCGAGGGTGTGCCGCTCCACCGAGATCCGGTCCGGCATCACCCCGTGCTGGGCGCACCAGGACGTCACCGTGGCGAGCAGCTGCGGGTCGACCTTGCCGGCGACCCGGTACGAGCCGGGGGCCACCTCGGCGGCCGTGGAGTCGGAGGGCAGGGCCTTGAGCAGCGAGAGCACGTCCAGTCCCGGGCGCCCGGAGAAGCGCAGGGTGTTCTCGGCGCCGCCCCTGCACAGCTCCTCCGGGGTGCCCTGGGCGATGACGCGGCCGGCGTCGATGATCGCCACGTCGTCGGCGAGTTGTTCGGCCTCGTCCATGTAGTGCGTGGTGAGGATGACGGACACGCCGTCGGTGCGCAGATCGCGTACGAGGTCCCAGGTGGCGCGGCGGGCCTGCGGGTCGAGGCCGGCCGTCGGCTCGTCGAGGAAGACCAGTTCCGGGCGGCCGACCACGGCCATGGCCAGGGCGAGCCGCTGCTGCTGGCCGCCGGAGAGCCGCCGGTACGAGGTGCGGCCGCAGGAGCCGAGCCCCAGCCGCTCGATCAGCGCGTCCACGTCCAGCGGATGGGCGTGGAGCTTCGCCACATGCCGCAGCATCTCCTCGGCCCGGGCGCCCGAGTAGACGCCGCCGGACTGGAGCATCACTCCCAGGCGGGGCCGCAGCTCCGCCGCCTGTGCCACCGGGTCGAGGCCCAGGACGCGCACCGTGCCGGAGTCCGGCCGCCGGTACCCCTCGCAGCTCTCGACCGTGGTCGTCTTGCCCGCTCCGTTGGGTCCGAGCACGGCGGTCACGCCCTGCCGGGCCACCAGGTCGAGGCCGTTCACCGCGGTCTTCGTGCCGTACCGCTTCACCAGGGCCTGCACCTGGACCACGGGCTCACTTCGCATGGGTCACGAGTTTAGGGAGGCGGCCGAGGCCTCAGACCGCGGGGTGCTCCACCTCCCCCTCCCGGGGCCGGTGCACCGGCAGCCACCGCTCGGCGTAGGCCACGGCCTCCGCCACGGGAAACAGCCGGGCCTCGGCCGCCCCGACCCCGCCGCGTACGACGGGACGGTCGCGTTCGAAGTCGTGGCCGAGCTCGTCGAACCGCTCGGAGGTGATCGACACCTCGGTCACCGTCTCCCAGCCGTCGGGCGCGGGGCGCCCCACCCGCACGCGCGGGGACGGGACGCGGTATTCGGCGAGGTGGAAGCTGGTGCAGCTGTCGTATCCGGCGCCGAGCAGCAGAACCCGCGCGGCGAGCCGTTCCAGCGTCGCCAGGGGGCTGAGCTCGCCGAGCCGGCAGTCGCTCGCGTGTCCGGCGACGACCTCCGCCGCGCGGGCTCCCACCGCGGCGAACGACGTCTGCGGATGCGCGCTGCGCAGCGCCCCCGGCCAGGTCCTCACGGTCTCCGGGACCACGCCGACCCCGCGCGAGGGCGTGGTCAGCGGGTCGTAGGCGGGCATCGTGGCCCGGATGTCCGCCCACCACTCCTCGGGCACCGGCGGCGCCTGCCACAGCGCGGGATCGGAGAGGTGGCCGGACTGCGTGGGGACGACCAGCGTGCCGTCCGGGCCGAGCGCGTCGAGCAGCGCGCGGACGACGGTGACCGGTCCGCCGTTCACCCAGCCGAGGGAGCTGAGCGAGGAGTGGACGAGAAGGATCTCGCCGGGCCGGACACCGAGCTCGCGCAGCTGTGCGGCCAGAGTGTCCCGGGTGACAAGAGGGCCGGTCGGAGGGGGTGTGGGCATGGTTCCGGAGTGTTCCGGACACCGTCCGAGGACGCCACCGATTTGATCGATCAAAGATCGTTTCCGCAGGTCAAATTAGGTTTACCTAAGTGATGCAGCGCACTTCGGGTCCTCCGGGCGCGGCTTGCCCGGCTCAGACGAATTACGCAACAATGGCGTTGTGAAAAACGTCGGCGAGGCTTCCCACGAGGAACTGGCAACCGGTGAGCGGTCCACCCGCAACCGCGTCGCCCGCTCCATCCTGGACCACGGCCCGTCGACCGTCGCCGAGCTGGCCGACCGACTCGGACTCACCCAGGCGGCCGTACGCCGGCATCTGGACGCACTGACCGCCGACAACGTGGTGGAAGCCCGTGAACGGCGGGTCTACGGCGCACGCACGCGCGGGCGCCCGGCCAAGGTGTTCGCCCTGACCGACTGCGGACGCGACGCCTTCGACCAGTCCTACGACAAGCTGGCCGTGGACGCCCTGCGCTGGATCGGTGAGCGGGAGGGCGGAAGCGAGGCGATCGCCGCCTTCGCCCGCGCCCGGATCGCCGCCCAGGCGGGGGCCTACCGGAAGGCGGTCGCCGCCGCGGCACCCGAGGACCGTACGGAAGCGCTGGCCAAGGCCCTGAGCGCGGACGGGTACGCTGCGACTGCGCGCAGCGCACCGGTCGGCGAGCAGCTCTGCCAGCACCACTGTCCGGTCGCCCACGCCGCCGAGGAATTCCCGCAGCTGTGCGAGGCCGAGACGGAATTCTTCGCCGAGCTTCTCGGTACGCATGTGCAGCGACTGGCCACCATCGCGCACGGCGACGGCGTCTGCACGACGTTCATCCCCAAGATTTCCCACCACGCATCTGAAAGCACGTCCGGGAGGAACCCCGCATGACTCTCCCCACGGAGACTGCCCACCCCGAGCTGGAGGGTCTGGGCAACTACGAGTACGGCTGGGCCGACCGTGACGAGGCCGGTGCGTCGGCGCGCCGCGGCCTGAACGAGGACGTCGTCCGGGACATCTCCGCGAAGAAGGACGAGCCGGAGTGGATGACCAAGCTCCGTCTCAAGGGCCTGCGCCTGTTCGAGAAGAAGCCCATGCCGAACTGGGGCTCCGACCTCTCCGGCATCGACTTCGACAACATCAAGTACTTCGTGCGCTCCACGGAGAAGCAGGCGGAGTCCTGGGAGGACCTGCCCGAGGACATCAAGAACACCTACGACAAGCTGGGCATCCCGGAGGCCGAGAAGAAGCGCCTCGTCGCCGGTGTCGCCGCGCAGTACGAGTCGGAGGTCGTCTACCACCAGATCCGTGAGGACCTGGAGGAGCAGGGCGTCATCTTCCTCGACACCGACACGGCGCTGAAGGAGCACCCGGAGCTCTTCAAGGAGTACTTCGGCACCGTCATCCCGGTCGGCGACAACAAGTTCGCCTCGCTGAACTCCGCCGTGTGGTCCGGCGGCTCCTTCATCTACGTGCCGCCGGGCGTGCACGTCGAGATCCCGCTCCAGGCCTACTTCCGGATCAACACCGAGAACATGGGCCAGTTCGAGCGCACCCTGATCATCGTCGACGAGGGCGCCTACGTGCACTACGTCGAGGGCTGCACCGCCCCGATCTACAAGTCGGACTCGCTGCACTCCGCGGTCGTCGAGATCATCGTCAAGAAGAACGCCCGCTGCCGCTACACGACCATCCAGAACTGGTCGAACAACGTCTACAACCTGGTCACCAAGCGCGCCGTGGCCTACGAGGGCGCGACCATGGAGTGGGTCGACGGCAACATCGGCTCCAAGGTGACGATGAAGTACCCGGCCGTCTACCTGATGGGCGAGCACGCCAAGGGCGAGACGCTGTCCATCGCCTTCGCCGGCGAGGGCCAGCACCAGGACGCGGGCGCCAAGATGGTCCACATGGCCCCGAACACCTCGTCCAACATCGTCTCCAAGTCGGTGGCGCGCGGCGGTGGCCGTACCTCCTACCGCGGTCTGATCGAGATCGGCGAGGGCGCCCCGGGCGCCAAGTCCAACGTGCTGTGCGACGCGCTGCTCGTCGACACCATCTCCCGCTCGGACACCTACCCCTACGTGGACGTCCGTGAGGACGACGTGTCCATGGGCCACGAGGCGACCGTCTCCAAGGTCTCCGAGGACCAGCTCTTCTACCTGATGAGCCGCGGCCTGAGCGAGTTCGAGGCGATGGCGATGATCGTGCGCGGCTTCGTCGAGCCGATCGCCAAGGAACTGCCGATGGAGTACGCGCTCGAGCTCAACCGGCTGATCGAGCTGCAGATGGAAGGCGCGGTCGGCTAAAGCACCACGCCGTTCCGTCAAGCCCCTTACGTAAAGGAAAGCGAGCACTACGACAGCCATGGCTGAGGCTCAGAACTCCCCCACTTCCGGCTTCGCTCCAGCGGGGGGACCCCCACCCGTGGGTTCCACCACCGCGGGCTCGATCGCGGTGGCCGCGGAGTCGACGGTCGCCACCCGTATGAGCGCGCCCCCGTCCTACGACGTGGCGGACTTCGCCGTCCCCCACGGCCGCGAGGAGGAGTGGCGGTTCACCCCGCTGGAGCGGCTGCGCGGTCTGCACGACGGCACCGCCACCGCCACCGCCACCGGCGAGGGCGTCAAGGTCGCCGTCGAGGCCCCCGAGGGCGTCACCGTCGAGACCGTCGGCCGCGACGACGCCCGGCTCGGCCGGGCGGGCACGCCGGTGGACCGCGTCGCCGCCCAGGCGTACTCCGCCTTCGAGCGGGCCTCGGTCGTGACCGTGCCGAAGGAGACCGTGCTCACCGAGCCGATCCGCATCGCGGTGCACGGCGAGGGCGGCACGGCCTACGGCCACCAGCTGATCGAGCTCGGCGCCTTCGCCGAGGCCCTCGTGGTCATCGACCACACCGGGGACGCGGTGCTCGCCGCCAACGTCGACTTCGTCCTCGGCGACGGCGCCAAGCTGACCGTCGTCTCCGTCCAGGACTGGGACGACAAGGCCGTGCACGTCGCCCAGCACAACGCCCTGGTCGGCCGCGACGCCTCCTTCAAGTCGGTCGTCGTCACCTTCGGCGGCGACGTCGTACGCCTCCACCCGCGCGTGTCCTACGCCGGCCCCGGCGGCGAGGCCGAGCTGTTCGGCCTGTACTTCACCGACGCCGGCCAGCACCAGGAGCACCGCCTCCTGGTCGACCACAACGTCCCGCACTGCAAGTCCAACGTCGTCTACAAGGGCGCACTCCAGGGCGACGACGCGCACGCCGTGTGGATCGGTGACGTGCTCATCGAGGCCAAGGCCGAGGGCACCGACACCTACGAGATGAACCGCAACCTGGTCCTCACCGACGGCGCCCGCGTCGACTCCGTGCCCAATCTGGAGATCGAGACCGGCGAGATCGTCGGTGCCGGCCACGCCTCCGCGACCGGCCGCTTCGACGACGAGCAGCTCTTCTACCTGATGGCCCGCGGCATCCCCGAGAAGGACGCCCGCCGTCTGGTGGTCCGCGGCTTCTTCGCCGAGCTCGTGCAGCAGATCGGCGTCCCGGACATCGAGGAGCGTCTGATCGCCAAGATCGAGGAGGAGCTGGAGGCGGCGGTCGCATGACCTTCGTACGCGCCTGCGGGCTGAGCGAGCTGGAGGAGGACACCCCGAAGCGGGTGGAACTCGACGGCACGCCGGTTTCCGTCGTGCTCACCGAGGGCGAGGTGTTCGCGATCAACGACATCTGCTCGCACGCGAACGTCTCGCTGTCGGAGGGCGAGGTGGACGACTGCCACATCGAGTGCTGGCTGCACGGCTCGCGTTTCGACCTCCGTTCGGGCAAGCCCGACGCCCTTCCGGCGACGCGCCCCGTCCCCGTATACCCCGTAAAGATCGAAGGGGACGACGTGCTCGTCTCCGTCACCCAGGAGTCCTGAGGCACCCATGGCAACGCTTGAAATCCGAGACCTGCACGTCACCGTCGAGGTCGAGAACGGCACGAAGGAAATCCTCAAGGGTGTCGACCTCACCGTGAAGCAGGGCGAGACGCACGCCATCATGGGCCCGAACGGCTCCGGCAAGTCGACCCTCGCCTACTCCCTCGCGGGTCACCCCAAGTACACGGTCACCGGCGGCACCGTCACCCTCGACGGCGAGGACGTCCTGGAGATGTCCGTCGACGAGCGTGCCCGGGCCGGTCTGTTCCTCGCCATGCAGTACCCGGTCGAGGTCCCCGGCGTCTCCGTCTCCAACTTCCTGCGCACCTCCGCCACCGCCGTCCGCGGCGAGGCCCCCAAGCTGCGCACCTGGGTGAAGGAGGTCAAGGAGGCCATGGAGCGCCTCAACATGGACCCCGCCTTCGCCGAGCGCAACGTCAACGAGGGCTTCTCCGGCGGTGAGAAGAAGCGCCACGAGATCCTCCAGCTCGAGCTGCTCAAGCCGAAGGTCGCGATCCTCGACGAGACCGACTCCGGCCTGGACGTCGACGCCCTGCGCGTCGTCTCCGAGGGCGTCAACCGCGTCCGCGAGTCCGGCGAGGTCGGCACCCTGCTGATCACGCACTACACGCGCATCCTGCGCTACATCAAGCCCGACCACGTGCACGTGTTCGCGAACGGTCGTATCGCCGAGTCCGGCGGCGCGGAGCTCGCCGACCAGCTCGAGGCAGAGGGCTACGACAAGTACGTGAAGGGTGGCGCATCCGAGTGACACAGCTGCCGGGCCTCCTCGACACCGAGGCGATCCGCAAGGACTTCCCCATCCTGGACCGGCAGGTCCACGACGGGCGCAAGCTCGTGTACCTGGACAACGCGGCGACCAGCCAGAAGCCGCGCCAGGTACTGGACGCACTCGGTGAGTACTACGAGCGCTACAACGCCAACGTCCACCGCGGTGTGCATGTGCTCGCCGAGGAGGCCACGGCGCTGTACGAGGGTGCGCGCGACAAGGTGGCGGAGTTCGTCAACGCCCCCTCGCGCGACGAGGTGATCTTCACCAAGAACGCCTCCGAGTCGCTCAACCTCGTGGCCAACATGCTCGGCTGGGCCGACGAGCCCTACCGGGTGGACCACGAGACCGAGATCGTCATCACGGAGATGGAGCACCACTCCAACATCGTGCCCTGGCAGCTGCTGGCGCAGCGCACGGGCGCGAAGCTGAAGTGGTTCGGCCTCACCGACGACGGCCGGCTCGACCTGTCGAACATCGACGAGATCATCACGGAGAAGACGAAGATCGTCTCCTTCGTGCTGGTGTCCAACATCCTGGGCACGGTCAACCCGGTCGAGGCGATAGTGCGCCGTGCCCAGGAGGTCGGCGCGCTCGTGTGCATCGACGCCTCCCAGGCCGCGCCGCACATGCCGCTGGACGTCCAGGCCCTCCAGGCCGATTTCGTGGCCTTCACCGGTCACAAGATGTGCGGCCCGACCGGCATCGGCGTCCTCTGGGGCCGCCAGGAGCTGCTGGAGGACCTGCCTCCGTTCCTCGGCGGCGGCGAGATGATCGAGACCGTGTCGATGAGCTCGTCGACCTACGCCCCGGCCCCGCACAAGTTCGAGGCGGGCACCCCGCCGATCGCCCAGGCGGTCGGTCTCGGCGCGGCGATCGACTACCTGTCGGCCATCGGCATGGACAAGATCCTCGCCCATGAGCACGCGATCACCGAGTACGCGGTCAAGCGGCTGGCCGAGGTCCCGGACCTGCGCATCATCGGCCCCGCCACGGCCGAGGACCGCGGCGCCGCGATCTCGTTCACCCTGGGTGACATCCACCCGCACGACGTGGGCCAGGTCCTCGACGAGCAGGGCATCGCGGTACGCGTGGGTCATCACTGCGCCCGCCCTGTCTGCCTGCGGTACGGAATTCCTGCGACCACGCGAGCGTCGTTCTATCTGTACTCCACGCCGGCCGAGGTCGACGCCCTGGTCGACGGCCTGGAGCACGTACGGAACTTCTTCGGATGAGGGGCTGAGGCGTGAAGCTGGACTCCATGTACCAGGACGTCATCCTGGACCACTACAAGAACCCGCACGGGCGTGGTCTGAGGGACGGCGACGCCGAGGTGCACCACGTCAACCCGACGTGCGGCGACGAGATCACACTGCGCGTGAAGTACGACGGCACGACGATCAGCGACGTCAGCTACGAGGGCCAGGGCTGCTCCATCAGCCAGGCCTCCGCCTCCGTGCTGAACGACCTGCTGGTCGGCAAGGACCTCGCCGAGGCGCAGCGGATCCAGGGGACCTTCCTGGAACTGATGCAGTCCAAGGGGAAGATCGAGCCCGACGACGCGATGGAGGAGATCCTGGAGGACGCGGTCGCGTTCGCCGGGGTGTCCAAGTACCCGGCCCGGGTGAAGTGCGCCCTCCTCAGCTGGATGGCGTGGAAGGACGCGACGGCCCAGGCGCTGGGCGCCGACGCCGAAAGGACTACGGCATGAGCGAGACCCTGGAGATGAAGCCGGCCTCGGAGGAGGAGCTCCGCGAGGCCCTGATGGACGTCGTCGACCCCGAACTGGGCATCGACGTCGTCAACCTCGGCCTCATCTACGGCATCCACGTCGACGACTCCAATGTGGCGACCGTCGACATGACCCTGACCTCCGCGGCCTGTCCCCTGACGGACGTCATCGAGGACCAGGCCAAGTCCGCCACGGACGGTCTGGTCAGCGAGCTGCGCATCAACTGGGTGTGGATGCCGCCGTGGGGCCCCGACAAGATCACGGACGACGGACGCGAGCAGCTCCGGGCGTTGGGGTTCAACGTCTGAGACACGCTTCGACGACAGCGGCGGCGCCGGAAGGCGCCGCCGCTGTCGTGTTCTCACCCGCGCCGTTGTGTACGCCCGTACATCCGTTGTGTACGTTCGTACGCATGGGATATCTGCTGCTGTCCGGCGCCATCGTCGCCGAGGTCTGCGCCACCACCGCCATGAAGTACAGCGAGGGCTTCAGCAGGCTCTGGCCCTCGCTGCTGACCGTGGCCGGCTACCTGATCTCCTTCGCGCTCCTGGCCCAGACGCTCCGGACCGTCGCCATCGGCACCGCGTACGCGATCTGGGCCGGCGTGGGCACCGCCGCCATCGCCACGATCGGCATCGTGTTCCTGGGGGAGGGGCTCACCGCCGCCAGGGCCGCGGGCATCGCCCTGATCATCATCGGAGTCGTGGTGCTGAACCTGGGAGGGGCCCACTGATGGCCCGGCGGTACGACCCCGAGCGACGGCAGCGGATCATCGACGCGGCGATCCGGGTGGTGGGCCGCAGTGGCATCGCCGGTCTCAGTCACCGCAGCGTCGCCGCCGAGGCGGACGTCCCGCTCGGCTCCACCACGTACCACTTCAAGACCCTCGACGAGCTGATGGTCGCCGCCCTGCGCCAGACCAACGAGGGCTTCGCCAAGGTGGTCGCCTCGCGCGGCGGTCCGGCGGACCCCGGCAGCGACCTCGCGGCCGAACTCGCCGCTCTGATCGGCGCATGGCTGGCCGGAGAGCGCACCGGAGTGGAGCTGGAGTACGAGCTGTACCTGGCCGCCCTGCGCCGCCCCGCCCTGCGCCCGGTCGCGGCCGAGTGGTGCGAGGGCGTCGCCGAGCACCTGTCCCGCCGCACCGACCCGGTCACCGCGCGGGGGCTGGTCGCGCTGGTGGACGGCATCTGTCTCCAGGTGCTGCTGACCGGCAGGCCCTACGACGAGGGGTACGCCCGGGAGGTGCTGGGACGGATGATCGCGGCGGGCCGAGGGGGCCCGGCGGCGGGCCGTTCGCCCGCCACGTGAGATGCCGGGGGACCGGTTCGCGTCCGTGGCCGCCGGGCGGTTAGGTTGCCCTTATGACCGACACGACTGCTCAGAGCACCACCGGCGCAGTGGCCGCCGGCCTCGCCACCGTCGCCGCCGACGGCACCGTTCTCGACACGTGGTTCCCCGCCCCCGAACTCGCCGCCGACCCCGGCCCGTCCGGCACCGAGCGGCTCTCCGCCGAGCGCGCCGCCGAACTGCTGGGCGGCGGCGCCACCGCGGCGGTCGGCCCCGACGCCCGCCGCGGTGTCGAGGTCGTCGCGGTCCGCACGGTCATCTCCTCGCTGGACGAGAAGCCGGTCGACGCGCACGACGTCTATCTGCGCCTCCACCTGCTCTCCCACCGCCTGGTCAAGCCGCACGGCCAGAACCTCGACGGCATCTTCGCCCACCTCGCCAACGTCGCCTGGACCTCGCTCGGCCCGGTCGCCGTGGACGACCTGGAGAAGGTCCGGCTCAACGCCCGCGCCGAGGGCCTGCACCTCGCCGTCACCTCCGTCGACAAGTTCCCGCGCATGACGGACTACGTCGCTCCCAAGGGCGTCCGGATCGCCGACGCCGACCGGGTACGGCTCGGCGCGCACCTCGCCGAGGGCACCACCGTCATGCACGAGGGCTTCGTCAACTTCAACGCCGGCACGCTCGGCACGTCGATGGTCGAGGGCCGCATCTCGGCCGGTGTCGTCATCGGCGACGGCTCCGACATCGGCGGCGGCGCCTCCACCATGGGCACCCTGTCCGGCGGCGGCAACGTCCGCATCTCCGTCGGCGAGCGGTGCCTGATCGGCGCCGAGGCGGGCGTCGGCATCGCCCTCGGGGACGAGTGCGTGGTCGAGGCGGGGCTGTACGTCACCGCCGGTACCCGCGTCACCATGCCCGACGGCGAGGTCGTCAAGGCGCGGGAGCTGTCCGGCGCCTCCCACATCCTGTTCCGCCGCAACTCCGTGACGGGCACGGTCGAGGCGCGCCCCAACAACGCGGTCTGGGGCGGCCTCAACGAGGTCCTCCACAGCCACAACTGACCCCGCCGTCACGCCCGTACGGGTTACTCCCCGTGACTTACGGGTCGTTTTGGCAGATGAACGGGTGGACACAGGGTCCGATCAGACGCCGGGACGACTGACATACAGGAAATGGGGACGGGCGATGAAGAACAAGTGGGTGCGGGGTGCGCTGCGCTGCGCCGTCGGCGTGATGGGTGTGGTGGCGGTGCTGATGCTGTGCGGCACACTCGCGGGCACCGCGCACGCGGACGAGACGTCCACGGGCTCGGACAACGGTCACCGCGTGGCACTGCTCAACACCGACGTCGGGCAGATCGACGACCCCGCGGAGGACGTGCTGGAGCACTTCCTGCTGTTCGGGGACGGATACCTCTGGGACTGATGCGCACGCGCCGTCCGCACGGGCCGGATCCCCACCGGGTGGGGGTCCGGCCCGTGCGTCGTCGGAGGCGTCAGACGGCCGCCAGGCCGAAGGCGCGCGTGAGTTCCGCGGTCGTGCCGGGCCCGGCCGGCCTCAGGGGTGGGCGGACCGGGCCCGCGGGGAGGTCCAGATCGGCGAGGAGGGCCTTGGCGGTGACCGTGCCGGGGAGACCGCTCGCCATCATCGCCTCGACGAGGGGCGTCATTCGCTGCTGGAGGCGGGCCGCGCCGGCGGTGTCCCCCGTGTCGAACGCGTCCAGGACGGCGCTGACGCGGTCCGGGGCCACGTTGGCCACCGTGCTGATGCAGCCGGCGCCGCCGACCGCGTACAGGGCGAGATTGAGCTCGTCGGACCCCGCGTAGTAGGCGAGGCCGGTGCTCGGGATCAGCTTCTGCGCGGACAGGAAGTCGTACGAACAGTCCTTCACCGCCACGATCCGCGGATGCTCAGCGAGGCGCAGCAGCGACTCCGGTGCGATGCGGACGCCCGTGCGGGAGGGGATGTCGTACAGGGCCAGGGGGAGGTCCGTGGTGTCGGCGATCTCCAGGAAGTGCGCCTCGACCGCGTCCTGCGGGGGGAGGCTGTAGTACGGGGCCGACACCAGGAGGCCGTCGGCGCCCGCCTTCTCGGCCTCGCGGGCCAGCCGGGCGGTGTGGGCCGTGTCGGGGGTGCCGACGCCCGCGACGATCGTCGCTCGGCTGCCGACGGCCTGGCGTACCGCCGTGACGAGGGCCGACTTCTCGGCGTCCGTGGTGGTGGGGGACTCGCCCGTGGTGCCGGACAGGACCAGGCCGTCGCAGCCGTGGGCGACCAGGTGGTCGGCCAGCCGCTGGGCGCCGTCGAGGTCGAGCGCGCCGGCCGGGGTGAACGGGGTGATCATCGCGCACAGGGTGCGGCCGAAAGGGGTCATGGGGGTAGTGTCGGCCTCCGAGGCGTGAAGTTCTACTTATCTGTTGTTACCGGTATCGGTAAGCGTTGCTTCATGGATAGACGGAGGTCGGCGGGGGTACTCGGGTCTCCCCGACCCGAGAGGAGGCGCATCGTGACCGGAACCATGGAGCGACGGCCGGTTCGCGACGAGCACAGCGTGGGCGAGCTCGTCGGGCAGGCCACCGAACAGATCTCACGGCTCGCACGGCAGGAAGTGGCACTCGCCAAGGAAGAGCTGGCGGAGAAGGGCCGTCGTGCCGGACGCGGCGGCGGGATGCTGGGGGCGGCGGGCGCGTTCGGCTACGCGGGGCTGCTTGCGCTGGCCGGTACGGGTGTCGCTGCGCTGGACCTGGTGCTGCCTCTGTGGGCCGCGGCGCTGATCGTCACGGGCGTGCTGTTCCTCATCGCCGGAGTACTGGCCCTCGCAGGCCGCGGTCAGCTGCGCCGGGCCACGCCGCCCAAGCCGGAGAGGACGCTGGGCAGCGTGAGGGCCGATGTGGACGAGATCAAGGGAAGGGCGCACCGATGACACACGACGTCAGGCGTGCGGGGGCCCGTGAAGGGGCCCACGTGGACGCGAAGGCGGAGGCTGCAGCGCCGGGCCGGGGCGCCAAGGGGCCCGACGAGCTGCGGCGGCAGATCGAGCAGACACGGCATGAACTCGGCGACACCGTCGAGGAGTTGGCCGGGAAGATGGACGTCAAGGGGCGGGCGAAGGCGCGGGCCGACGACCTCCGGGACCGGGCCGGTGCGATGACCGTGCAGATGCGCAGCAGTGCCGCCCACGCCGGAGAGACGGGGATGCGGTACCGCAAGCCGGTGATGATCGCGGGCGCGGTGGTCGCCGCGGTGGTGGGTGCGGTGATGGTGCAGCGCCATCGTTGCTGAGGCCGCCTGCGGCCCGGTTGCGTGGGGGCTGGTGAGCGCCCACGGTTCGGGGTGGGGCGGGGACGGGGCGGGTGCCCCCGCCCCGTCCCCGCATCGTCGTGGGCGGCTGCGCGTGCCTACGGGCGGAAGCGCAGGATCTGCGGGTCGTGGTCGCTGATCTGGTCGTGGAACTCCGCGTTGATGTGCACGCTGTCGTAGCTGAAGCGGCGGATGGACGGCGTGATCAGGATCTGGTCCAGGACCTGGCTGTTGCCCTGGTAGACGTACGAGTAACGCTCGGACCGGGGAAGGGACTTGACCGCCGACCAGAGGGTGTTTCGGCCCTCGAGGATGTCGGTCGTCTCCGAGAACTCGAAGTCGTTGATGTCGCCGAGGACCACGACCTTGGCGTTCTTCTGCGTCTTGAGGATCTTCGCGGTGAAGTCGTGCACCGCCTCGGCCTGGAGGTGACGCTGGGTCTCCGAGCCGCGGGACGGCGGCTGGTACGCGGAGGTCAGGCTCTGGTCGCCGCCCTTCGAGGAGAAGTGGTTGGCGATGACGATGACGGTGCGGCCACGGAAGGTGAACTCACCGGCCAGCGGCTTGCGGCTGTCCTCGAACGCCTCGGACGTCGGGTCGATCCGGCCGGGGGAGTTCGTCAGGGCCGCCTTCCCGCGGACCCTGGTGACGTCGGTGGGGGTGGTGGCGTCCCCGCCGGGGCGGTCGGTGAAGGAGACCCGGTCCGGGTTGAACAGGAACGCCTGGCGGATGTTGCCGCCCGGCTGGCCGCCGTCCTGCTTGTCGGCCGGGTCGATGGCGCGCCACTCGTAGCGCGGGCCCCCCGCCGCCTCGATGGCCTCGATCAGCCGGGCCAGGGTCAGGTCGGCGGCGACCGTGCCGTCGTCGGTGGCGCCGTTGTTGTCCTGGATCTCCTCCAGGGACACGATGTCGGGCGACCTGAGGTTGTTCACGATCGCGGCGGCGTGGGCGGCGAAGGTGTCGTCCGAGGGGTCGAGGTTCTCCACGTTGTAGGTCGCGACGGCCAGTTCCGACCGGTGCTGTCTGCGGGTCGTCTCGCGCTCGAGATCCCCGCTTCTCAGGGTGCCGAGCTCGTTGGCCACCAGGGTGTAGCCGCCGAACTGGTTGTAGTCCAGGGGGCCCGTGGTCTCGCCGGTGAGGGTGTCGCCGACGTTCGCGTCGGGGAAGTCGGCCGCCTTGCCCAGCGACTGGATCTGGAGACGGCCGGTGTTCTGCGAGCCGTACGAGCCGTAGACCGTGCCGCCCCGGAGGTTGCGGTGCTCCCAGGGCTTCACCGTGACCCAGAGCTCCGTGTACGGGTCGGTGGCGCCCACCACCCGGGTGTCGGAGACCTGGACGTTCATGCCCTCCAGGGACTCGTAGAGGTCCAGGGCGTAGGCAGAGGGGCGCAGGGTGAGGTCGTTGATCGAGCCGTTCGGCGCGGGGGCGTAGGCCGCCGGGACGGAACGCGCGGTGACCGGTGTCGCGGCCGGCACCGCGTTGCCGCTGGAGACGACCGTGAAGACCGGGCGGGTGATCTCGGTCAGGGACTGGTTGCCGGCTGACGTGCCGCCGGGGACGTACTCCGAGACCGTGCCGGACACCGTGACGGCGTCGCCGACCGCGACGCCCTTCGGCGTGGAGCCCGTGAAGACGAAGACCCCCTCGCTGGTGGCCGGGTCCGCGTCCGGTGCGGGGTCCTGGATCCAGAAGCCGCGTGACGAGCCGTAGGTGCGGACGCCGGTGACGATTCCGGCCACATCGGCGACCTGCTCGCCGGCGTACGGCGATATGCGGGTGTCGCCCTGGATGTCATGGATGCGCACGGAGTCCGCGTGCGCGGGCGAGGTGAGGACGACGGTGGACGCCGCGGTGCACACGGCGGCGACGGTGAGCGCGGCGAGACGCGCGGACGACTTGCTGGGCAACGGATTCCCTCCGGGAACGTGATCTACGCCGGGACGAGGGTGGAGCGTGGGTCACTCCCTGTCTACGCGCGTCAATCTCCAGCCTGGCCAAGCCACTTGTCAAGGTTTCGGCCATGTACGCTCACCGAAGAGGAGATGAAGCGGGCGGCATGGGTGGAAATCCGTCTAGGCTGAGCGGCTGAGTCGTAAGAGGCCCTAGGAGAAACAAGCCGATGTCAGACAGCTCCATCCTGCCGCCGGTGCGGCTGCGTGCCGAAGCGGAGCTGGCGCGCGACGCCCTGTCCACCCCGGTGCTGTCCCGGGCCGCGCGGCTCGCCCGCTGGGCCGGGCCCGCGACCCGCGTGGACGCGGGGGGCGGGCTCGTCGAGGAGCAGTTGCCGGAGGCCGCCGCGGAGCTGGGACTGACCGGGGACGACGCCGCGGCCCACGCCAGTGAGGCCTGGCGCGTCGCCGTCGACACCGGGCTCGTCGAGGTCGTCGACGAGGAGGAGGGGACGGTCGCGGCGGGCGCCGAACTCGCGGTGCTGACCGGGGGTTCGCCGCAGGACGTGCTGGGCGTCTGGCTCGCCGCCCTGGAGACGGTGCTCGGCGACGCGAGCGTCCCCGATCTGGGCGGGCTCGTCGACGCCATCGCCGAGGGTGAGGGCTCCGGGGAGCTCGACCTCGACGCCCTGGACTGGGATCCCGAGGCCGAGGCCGAGTTCCTGGACGCAGTGCTCGGCAACCTCTACCTGCTGACGGCCGGGGAGGAGGACCCCTCCGGGTCGCCCGTGCCGCTGCCCGCGCTGGCCGCGTCGGTGATCGTGCCCGGCGACATGGCCGAACCCTCCAATGACGTCCTGGAGCAGGTGTCCGACGCGATGATGCGCCTGGACGACCAGTTCCGCGTGCTGGAGCCCGTGGGACTCGTGGAGTACCAGCCGGTCGACGAGGCGCTCATGGCCGACGCCGACGAGGAGCCCGCCGCACCGGAGGACGACACCGACGTCTCCCGCTACGGCATGGTGCGGCTCACCCCCCTCGGCCTCTACGGGCTGCGCGCCCGGCTGCTGGAGGCCGGATTCGAGGCGCCGGCGGTCGGCGACCTCGCCGACAAGGGCGCCGACGCGCTGCTCGACGGCACGGCCGACTTCCCGCCGGTGGCGGCCCACGCGGAGACCGAACAGTGGCTCGCCCGGCGCGAACCCCTCGCGTCCGCACGGGAGTTGCTGGCGGCGGCACGCGGGGCCGACGAGGGCGCGCCGCTGCGGCGGCTGCGGTGCCAGCAGGCCCTGTCGCTGGTCGGCGCGTCCGCCGAACCCGCGTTGCGGGAGGTACTGGACGATCCCGAACTGGGCGGGCTGGCGCGGGTGTGGCTGGCCGAGCACGGGGCCGCCGACGTGCCGCCGCCGTCCGAGGCCATGATCTTCTGGCTGACCATCGACACGGTGGCCGCCCAGCTCGCCGCGGAGGGCAACTCGGAGGAGCTGCGCTCCCTGGTGGAAGGGCTGGCACAGCAGCACGGCGGCTTCTTCGACGCCGTCTGGCGGGTGGACCACCCGGCCACCGCGGACGTGCTGGAGGCCATGGGACGGCTGCACCCGGACAAGAAGGTCGCCAAGGAGGCGCGGAAGGCCGCCTTCAAGGCGCGCTCGCAGCACGGCGGCTGAGCTTCACGGGAGCGGGGAGTGCCGTGACCCCCGGCGTTCAACCCGCGTTCAGGTAGGGGCGGGAGCCTGACGGGCGCACGGCCCACGGCCCTGTCCACCGTCACCTGGAGACAGCATGTCGCTCACCCGCAGGGACTTCGCCAGAACATCCGCGATCACCGGTGCCGGGATCGCGCTGGCGGGCACTGCCGGCGCCCTCGCCTCCGCGCCTAACGCCCTCGCCTCCGCCGGTATCGCCGGAGAAGCCGCCGGCCGGGACGGGGGTGTGGGGTACGGGCCGCTCGTTCCGGACCCGGAAGGGCTCCTCGCCCTGCCCGCCGGGTTCACCTACCGCGTCCTCACCCACGCCGGGCGGACCCGACTGGAAACCGGTGAGTTCACGCCCGCCGAGCACGACGGAACGGCCGCCTTCCCCGGCCCGCGCGGCAGCACCCTGCTGGTCAACAACCACGAGATGGACGGCCCGCGCGACGAGGCCGAGTTCCCGGTGCCGCTCACCGAGGGCCTCGTCTACGACCCCGCCGCACCCGGCGGCTGCACGATCGTCGAGGTGCGCCCCGACGGAAGCGTCGCCGAATGGGTCGGCATCGCCGGCACCGCCAACAACTGCGCGGGCGGCAGCACCCCCTGGGGCACCTGGCTCACCTGCGAGGAGAACTCCGACCGGGCCGGCGAGAACGGCATGACCGAGGACCACGGCTACGTCTTCGAGGTCGACCCCGCCGACCGGCGCGCCAACCGCGACCCCAGACCGCTGAAGTTCTTCGGCC
Source organism: Streptomyces malachitofuscus (assembly GCF_055571035.1). NCBI lineage: Bacteria > Bacillati > Actinomycetota > Actinomycetes > Kitasatosporales > Streptomycetaceae > Streptomyces > Streptomyces malachitofuscus. Next base: position 124,424 of record NZ_JBVIGA010000010.1, read on the forward strand.
GCTACGACCACGAGGCCGTCGTCATCGACCCCCGGCGCGGCCACGCCTACCTCACTGAGGACGCCGACGAGCCCAACGGCCTCTTCTACCGCTGGAACCCGCCGGAGGGCTTCCGCCACGGCCCCCGCCGGCTGCGCACCCTCGCCGACGACGCCGGTGTCCTCCAGGCGCCCAAGTGCTACGACTCCGGCGGCCGGTACGTCGACGACCTCTCCCGCGCCACGCGGACCGGCACGGTGTACGGCGTCGACTGGGTGGACGTGCCCGACCGTGACGCCCGCGAGGTGCCCGTCCGCGAACAGTTCGGCCCCGGCCGGGTCACCCGGGGCCGCAAACTGGAGGGCATGTGGTGGGGCGACGGCGGCGCGTACATCGTCTCCTCCTACGCCCGTGAGGAGAGCCCCGTACAGCACGACGGCCAGGTCTGGTTCTACGATCCCAGGCGCCGCACCCTGACCCTGAAACTCCTGCTCGGCGCCGACCGGGACCCGGCGTGGGACGGCGCCTTCGACGGTCCCGACAACATCACCGTCTCGCCGTACGGCGGCCTGATCGTCGCCGAGGACGGGGACGGCGCGCAGCACCTGTTCGGGGCGACCGACAGCGGCCGCACCTACCCCATCGCCCGCAACGAACTGAACATCGGCACCGAACAGGAGCCGGAGTTCAGTGAATTCACCGGCGTGACCTTCTCGCCCGACGGCAGGACCCTGTACGCCAACATCCAGGAACCGGGCATCATGGTCGCCATCACGGGCCCGTGGAAGCGCCAGAAGCGCCGGTGATTAATTCGCTCGCCCGGACGAGGGCCACCCTCCTAAAGTGATGCACGTCCAGGTGCGAAGGCAGGACCTACTTCCACTGATAATGGGGCGGTCGCGGGTTCGAGTCCCGTCACCGGCACAACGCGCCGGTGTAGCTCAGGGGTCAGAGCACCTTCGTCGGTTCCGCCGGCCTCGATCTCTGGACACCACAACTTCATGCACCTCCCGGTGCGCGGGCTGCGGCTACTTCTTCTCTCAAAAGAATCCGATGCCGCCGCCGACTTGATCTCGGGAGGCGCAGTACTTGGTGGGTGCCCGGTGCGCAGGCAGCGGTTACTTCTCGGGATCAGGTTCACTGCGGGTTCGAATCCCGTCATCGACCTCGGGTCGATGTGGCGGAAAGGGAAGACGCGCCTGACATGTTCCGCAGCCGACTCGTTTCTCGGGCACCCACCTTTGCCGCGCCTTCCTCCACCATTCAGGGAATTCGGGGGAATTCACCATGGCGCGATTCAACACCCGGGCCGCGGGGCAGCAGCCGACGTCGCGCGTGACGTCCACCGGCCGTGTGCTGCGTACCCACCAGGGCGGCCGTGGCCGCGAGCGCGAGGCGCGCTCGGAGCTCTTCCTGCTCGCGGTGGCCAACTTCGTGACGCAGCAGACCTTCTACGAGAACGGCGACCACCGCGACGACCGGTTCGCGAAGCTCGTGCGTGAGCTCGCGGTGACCGATCCGGCCTGGACGGCCGGGCTGCTCGGCTGGCTGCGCGGCGAGGGCAACCTGCGCACCGCGTCGATCGTGGGGGCCGCCGAGTACGTCAAGGCCCGCCTGAAGGCCGGTGCGACCGACGGTCCGTCGAACCGGCAGGTCGTGGACTCCGTGCTGCGGCGGCCCGACGAGCCCGGCGAACTGCTCGCCTACTGGACGGCCGCCCACGGCCGGAACATCCCGAAGCCGGTCAAGCGCGGGGTCGCCGACGCCGTGCGCCGGCTCTACGGAGCCAAGGCCCTGCTGAAGTACGACACCGCGTCCAAGGGCTACCGGTTCGGCGACATCCTGAACCTGGTGCACGCGGCACCCGACCCGGACAAGCCGTGGCAGGGCGAGCTGTTCCGGTACGCCCTCGACCGCCGGCACCACCCGGACACCGCGGAGCCGCCCGCCTCGAACCGTGTCCTCACCGCCCACCGCGAGCTGATGGCGCTGCCCGTCGAGGAGCGGCGCGCGGTCGTCACGGCGCCCGACGGTGCCGAGCGGCTCGCCGCCGCGGGACTCACCTGGGAGGCGCTGGCGGGCTGGCTGCAGGGACCGCTGGACCAGGCGGCCTGGGAGGCCGTCATCCCGTCCATGGGGCCCATGGCACTCGTGCGCAACCTGCGGAACTTCGACGAGGCCGGGGTCCGCGACGAGGTCGCCGCTCAGGTCGCCGCGCGCATCGCCGACCCCGCGGAGGTCGCCCGGTCGCGGCAGTTCCCCTTCCGGTATCTCGCCGCGTACCAGCACGCGCCGTCGCTGCGCTGGTCGTACCCGCTGGAGCAGGCGCTCGGCCACTCGCTGGCCAACGTGCCCGCGCTGCCCGGCCGGACGCTGGTCCTCGTGGACCGCTCGGGTTCGATGTTCTACTCGCGGATGTCGGACCGCTCCGAGCTCACCCGCGCCGACGCGGCGGCCGTCTTCGGCACGGCGCTCGCGCTGCGGGCCGCGAAGGCGGACCTCGTCGAGTTCGGCTCGACGAGCAAGCCGGTGCGATTCCGCCGGGGCGAGTCGGTGCTGAAGATCCTCGACCGGTTCGGGGACCTCGGCGGCACCGACACGACCGAGGCGGTGCGGCGGCACTACCAGGGGCACGACCGGGTGCTGATCGTCACCGACGAGCAGTACGCCCACAGCCACTACGGCGACCCGACCGAGCAGGTCCCGCCGCGGGTGCCGGTCTACACCTGGAACCTGGCCGGATACCGCGCGGGCCACGGCCCGTCCGGCACGGCGAACCGGCACACCTTCGGGGGACTGTCGGACGCCGCCTTCCGGATGGTGCCGCTGCTCGAGGCCGGCCGGGACGCCGACTGGCCCTGGGCGGCATGAGAACGGCGGGTGCCCGCGCAGGGCACCCGCCGTCGCGTGTCGGCGGCTGTGGTTACAGCGCCTGGGCGGCCGGCTTGACCATGCCGCGCACCGTGCGGGACTTCACGAAGTCGCCCATCGCGGTCATCTCCCACTCGCCGGAGAACTGGCGGATCAGCTTCGCCATCATCACGCCCGTCTGCGGCTCGGCACTGGTGAGGTCGAAGCGGACCAGTTCCTCGCCGGTGGTGGCGTCCAGGAGGCGGCAGTAGGCCTTGGCGACCTCCGTGAACTTCTGGCCGGAGAAGGAGTTGACGGTGAAGACCAGGCCGCTGACCTCCATGGGGAGGCGGCCCAGGTCGACGGTGATCACCTCGTCGTCCCCGCCGCCCTCGCCGGTGAGGTTGTCACCGGAGTGCCGGATCGCGCCGTTCAGGATCTGCAGCTTGCCGAAGTAGCAGCTGTCGATGTGGTTGCGCTGCGGGCCGTAGGCGATGACCGAGGCGTCCAGGTCGATGTCCTTGCCGCGATAGGCCGGCTCCCAGCCGAGCCCCATCTTGACCTGGGAGAGCAGCGGGCGGCCGCCCTTCATCAGGGAGACGGTCTGGTTCTTCTGCAGGCTGACCCGGCCCTTGTCGAGGTTGATCTTCCCGGTGCCGGGAGCGGCGGCGGGCGGGGCCGGCGGCGCGGCGGGGGCGGGGGGCGCCTGCGGGGCGGCCATCGGCGGGGCGGGCGGGGCCGCGGGCGGGGCGGGGGCGGCTGCCGGCTGGGCCGGGGCGGCCGGTTCCTCGACCGTGACGCCGAAGTCGGTGGCGATGCCGGCGAGGCCGTTGGCGTAGCCCTGGCCGACGGCGCGGGCCTTCCAGGCGCCGTTGCGCAGGTAGATCTCGACGATCACGAGCGCGGTCTCGGAGCCGAGGCGCGGGGGTGTGAAGGTGGCGAGGACCGCGCCGTCGTCCGCGCCGCGGATGGTGGCCGTCGGTTCGACGCCCTGGAAGGTCTGGCCCGCGGCGTCGGGGCTCGCGGTGACGACGATCTTCTCGATGCCGGGGGGTACGGCCGTGGTGTCGACCGTGATGGCGTCGGGGCTGGTGCCGCCGCCGGAGCGGTAGGTCACGCCGGGGCCGGTGGGCTGGTTGTAGAAGATGAAGTCGTCGTCGGAGCGCACCTTGCCGTCGGCGGTGAGCAGCAGGCCCGATACGTCTAGCCGCACGGGGGCGGCGACGTCCACCGTCACTCGGGCGGTGGGGAGGGGGATGTTCGAGCCGGGGGTCATAGCTGTCATGCCTGAGTGAACGAGCGAGGGCGTTTTACCGTTCCCTTACCTGTGGCCCATATGGAGCAGTCGGTTCCCGGCCGGGCTCAGCGGCGGTTGCGGGGGTGGTTCCGGGCGGCTCGTTCGTTGCCGCGCTTGTAGTTCCCCGTCCAGCGGGCCATGACGAGCTGGGGGTCGGGGGCGGTGGTGACCTCGCTGAGGAAGCGGGCCGCCCGGTCGCCGTGCAGGGTGGTCGCGGGGCGGTGGTGATGGGTGATGTGGACGGTGCCGGAGGTGTGGGCCTCGTAGGCGAAGCCACTCGGTCTGGGCATGCCGGGGATGGTACGGGGCGGGGGCGGGGCGACCAAGCGGTTTTCCGGTTCCGCCGCGCGTCCCCGTCCCCCCTCGCAGGCTTCGTCCCCGAACCCCGGACCGTGCCCGGTGACTCGGGATCAACAGGCAAAGGTGCGGGTCGAGTTGGGCCGCCATACCGTTGTCCGACGCGGTCGCCCCCTCGACCGGATGTCCGCAGGCTGTCGTCGTCCAGGGGACATGAGGAGCCCTGCGGCGTCCCGGCGGAGGGGGCGAAGCGCCCGCGCGACCGTCTACGGAACCACCACGATCTTCCGGCCCACCCCCGCGGCGAACTGGTCCAGGGCCTGAGGGTACTGGGCCAGTGGGAGGCGGTCGCTGATGAAGACGTCCGGGTCCAGGATGCCGTTCGCGAACAGTTCCGCCGCGCGTTCGTAGCTGTGCAGCACCGCCATGGAACCCGTGATCGTGATCTCCTGGTTGTAGATCCGGTAGGGGTCGATCTGCACGCGCGTCGCGTAGTCGGCGACACCGAACTGCAGGAAGGTGCCCGCCTTCGCCACCCGCTCCAGCCCGTCCTGGATCGCCGCCGCGTTCCCCGTCGCGTCGATGACCAGGTCCCATCCCTGCGGCCGGTCCAGCTCGTCCGGGGTTGCCGCCGAGGCGGAGACCCCCAGCTGCCGCGCCGTCTCGAGCCGCGTCGGATTCAGGTCGACCATGTCCACGCTCGCCGCTCCGGTCCGCTTGGCGAGCTCCAGCATCATCAGACCCATGGTCCCGGACCCGTAGATCAGCACATGGGCGCCGAGCCGCGACTGGAGCACGTCGTAACCGCGCACCGCGCAGGAGAGGGGCTCGATCAGCGCCGCGTCCTGGGTGCGGACGTGCTCGGGGAGCTTGACGCAGTTCGCCACGGGTGCCACGGCGTACTGGGCCGCGCCGCCCGCCGCGGTGACGCCGATCGCCGCCCAGCGCTCGCAGAGGTTGTTGTGGCCGGTGCGGCAGTAGCGGCACTCGTGGCAGTACAGGGAGGGGTCCACGGCCACCTGGTCGCCGACGGACACCTCCGTGACCTGGGAACCGACGCCGACCACTTCGCCGGCGAACTCGTGTCCCGGCACGATCGGGAGTGTGGGCGCGAACTCGCCCTGGAGGATGTGCAGGTCCGTGCCGCACAGTCCGCAGGCCGCGACCTCGACGACGACATCGCGCGGTCCTGGCGTCGGGTCCGGGACCTCGGCGACGACGGCCTTGCCCACGGACTCGATGACGGCGGCCTTCATTTCACGGCTCCCAACGACAGGCCCTGGACGAGTTTGTCCTGGGCGGCGAACCCCGCGGCGAGCACCGGCAGGGAGATGACGAGCGACGCGGCGCACACCTTGGCCAGGAACAGTCCCTGGCTGGTGATGAAGCCGGTCAGGAAGACGGGGGCGGTCTCGGCGACCACGCCCGTCAGGACCCGGGCGAACAGCAGCTCGTTCCAACTGAAGATGAAGCAGATCAGCGCCGTCGCCGCGATGCCGGGCAGGGCGATCGGCGCGACCACGCGCCCCAGGACGGTGGGGAGTTTCGCCCCGTCGATCTGGGCCGCCTCGATGATCGCGACCGGCACCTCGGCGAGGAAGGACTGCATCATCCACACCGCGATCGGCAGGTTCATCGCCGTGTACAGGATGACCAGCGCCCAGATGTTGTCGAGCAGGCCGGTGTTCTTGGCGAAGAGGTAGATGGGCAGCAGGCCGGCCACCAGCGGCAGCATCTTGGTGGAGAGGAAGAAGAACAGGACATCGGTCCACTTCTTCACCGGCCGGATGGACAGCGCGTACGCGGCGGGCACGGCCAGGAGCAGCGTCAGCAGCGTGGAGACCACCGAGGCGGTCATGGAGTTGATCATCGCCGGCCAGGGGCTGGCGCCCCCGGTCAGCCCGAAGAACTCGCGGTAGCTGTCCAGGGTCAGCGGGGCGGTCACCGAGGGCGGGTTGGTCGCCGCGTCGGCCTCGGAGTGGAAGGACGTGAGAACCATCCACAGCAGGGGCGCCACGAAGACGAGACCGGCCAGCCAGGCGACGATGCCCAGGGCGCTTCCCCGGAGCCGGCCGCCCGGCCGGGACCGCCGGGCCGGGGTGGTGGGCGTGGTGCTGGCGACGGTGGCCATCAGCGGGACACCTCCTCGCGGAACAGCGACGACACGACGCGCAGGGCGAAGGTCGCCAGGATGATCGAGCCGATCACGACGATGACGCCGGCCGCGGAGGCGAGACCGTTCTCGTGGGCCTGGTAGAAGGTCTGGTAGATCGTGTACGGCAGGTTGGCGGTGCCCAGTCCGCCGGAGGTGATCGTGAACACCGCGTCGAAGTTCTGCACGATGTAGATCGAGCCGAGCAGCACGCCCAGTTCGAGATAGCGGCGCAGATGCGGCAGCGTGATGTGGACGAACACCTGCCAGTCGCTCGCGCCGTCCATCCGGGCGGCCTCGATCAGCTGGGGGTCGCGGCTCTGCAGTCCGGCGAGCAGGATCAGCATCATGAAGGGCGTCCACTGCCAGATCAGCGAGGCCTCGACCGCCATCAGCGGCATCTCGGAGATCCAGTCCGGCTGCGCGGCCCCGTCCCCGCCGATCGCGTGCAGGATGCCGTTGAACAGGCCGTACTCCGGGTTGAACAGCACGTGCTTCCACAGCAGGGCGGCGGCGACCGGCACCAGCAGGAACGGGGCGATGAGCATGGTGCGCACCGCGGCCCGGCCGCGGAAGCGGCGGTCGAGGAGGAGCGCGAGGAGCAGCCCGAGGAGCAGGCTGACCAGCACCACGGTGACGGTGAGCAGGATGGTCGTCCAGATCGACTTCCGCAGGGCGGGGTCGCTCAGCACCTCGCCGTAGTTGGCGAAGCCGGCGAAGCTGCGGTCGTCCGGGTAGAGCGCGTTCCAGTCGAGGAACGAGATCACCAGCGTGGCCACGAAGGGCAGCTGCGTCACGACGATCATGAAGATTAGCGCGGGCAGCAGCGGTGCCCGGGTGGCCCAGGCGCGCATGCGGTTCGGCGGCGGCGCCGCCGCTCGCGGGGGAGCGGCGGCGGGCCGGGCCGTCTTCGTCAGGGTCATGATGCCTCGTACTTCTCGGCGACGGCCTCGGCGAGCTTCTGGGCCTTGCCCAGGGCGCTGTCCACCGACTGGCGTCCGGCGATGGCGGCGCTGATCTCCTGGGAGACCTTCGTGCCGAGGTCGGTGAACTCGGGGATGCCGACGAACTGGATGCCGGGCGCGGGCCGGGGCTGCACACCCGGGTCCTCGGGCTTGGCGCTCGCGATGGCGTCCCGGGTGACGTCGGCGAAGGCGGCGGCCTGCTCGCGGTACTCCGGGATGTCGTAGGTCGACGTCCGCTTGCCGGCCGGCACGTTCGCCCAGCCGATCTTCTCCCCGACGAGCTTCTCGTACTCCTTGCCGGACGCCCACGAGATGAACTTCCAGGCGTCCTCGGCGTTGTCGGACGCCTTCTGGATGCCCCACGCCCAGGTGTAGAGCCAGCCCGAGCTGTCGGTCTTCTCGACCGGTGCGGGGACGTAGCCGATCTTGCCCTTGACCGGGGAGCCGTCCGCCTCCAGGGAACCGGCGCCGGCCGTGGCGTCGTACCACATGGCGGTCTTGCCCTGGGTCATGTTGTTGAGGCACTCGGCGTAGCCGGACTGGGCCGCGCCGGCCTCGCCGTGCTCGCGCACCAGGTCGACGTAGAACTGCGTGGCCTCCTTGAACTCCTTGGAGTCCAGGCGGGGGGTCCAGTCCTCTTCGAACCAGGTGCCGCCGAAAGTGTTCACCACGGTGGTCAGCGGGGCCATGACCTCGCCCCAGCCGGGCAGGCCGCGCAGGCAGATGCCCTTCATCTCGGAGCTGGAGGCGTCCACCTTCTCGGCGAGGTCGGCGACCTCCTTCCAGGTGGGCTTCTCGGGCATGGTCAGCCCTTCCTTCTCGAAGACGTCCTTGCGGTACATCAGGAAGGAGGACTCGCCGTAGAACGGCTCGCCGTAGAGCTTGCCGTCCTCCGCGGTGAGGGCCTTGGTCATCGGCGGCAGGACGTCGTCCTGGTCGAAGGCGGTGTCGCCGTCGACGTACGAGTCCAGGGAGTGGAGCCAGCCGTTCTTGGCGTAGATGGGGATCTCGTAGTTGCTGAGCGTGGCGACGTCGTACTGGCCGGCCTGATTGGCGAAGTCCTGACTGATCTTGTCTCTGACATCGTTCTCCGGCAGTACCGTGAAGTTCACCTTGATGCCGGTGTCCTTGGTGAAGTTGTCGGCGGTGAGCTTCTGCAGCTCGACCATCTGCGGGTTGTTCACCATCAGGACGTTGATGGACCGGCCGTCGGACGATGCGGACCCGCCGGCGCCCGAACAGGCGGCGAGCGGAGTGATCAGCGCCGCTGATGCGGCCACGGCGAAGAGGCTGCGAGGTATGCGTCGGCTCTCGGTTCGCATGCGGTACTCCTGGTTGTATCTGGACAAAACGGGAGCTGTGGGGTGGTGCGGGCCCGCAGTGGGCGGCAGGCCCGGTGATGCGGGGACGTGTGATGCGGCGGCTCGGCCGTCAGACGCGGATGACCTGCGGTCCGAGCAGGGAGTGGCGGTGGGCCTCGGAGGCCGGGAGCAGGGTGCTGGTGACGATCGCTTCCAGTGCGCCGATCTCGGCGAAGCGGCAGAAGCTGACCGCTCCGAACTTGGTGTGCACCCCCGCGAAGACGGTGCGCCGCGCCGACCGGATGGCCTGCGCCTTCACCTCGCTGACCGCCGGGTCGGGCGTGGTCAGCCCGTGTTCGCGGGAGATGCCGTTGGCGCCGATGAACGCCAGGTCGATGACGAATCCGGCCAGCATCTTCGTGGTCCAGTGGTCGACGGTCGCCAGCGTGCCGGAGCGGACCCGGCCGCCGAGCAGCAGCACGGAGAAGTTCTCGGCCTCGGCCAGGGCGCCGGCGGTCGGCAGGCTCGCGGTGACCACGGTCAGGGACCGGTCACGGGGGAGGGCCTCGGCGATGAGCTGTGGGGTGAAGCCCTCGTCGATGAAGACCGTCTCGGCGTCGCCGAGCAGGCCGGCCGCGGCGGCCGCGATCCTGCGCTTCTCGGGGACGTGGCTGGTGGCGCGGAAGGCGAGCGTCGTCTCGAAGCCGGCGCTCTCCACGGGGCAGGCGCCGCCATGGGTGCGGCGGAGCAGGCCGTGGTCCTCCAGGACCCGCAGGTCCCGGCGGACGGTTTCCCGGGCCACGCCCAGGTCGGTGGCGAGCGCGGTGACCTCGACGGAGCCGGTGGCCCGCGCCACGCGGACGATTTCCCGCTGGCGTTCCTCGGCGGTCTTCGCCGCTCTGGCCGTCGTCATCGCCGACACCCGCTTCCGTACGTGCTTCCTTGCCTGATCGCCTCCGGCCGGCCGAGCGGAGTTGCCCGTTCGGGCCCGGTGGCGTCCATGGGGCAAGTTGTACAGCGGTGTTCGCCTGCTGAACAGGCCTGTTACGGATCCGATGCTGCCCGCTTGTGCCCGTTTGGCGCGATGGCTGCCCGTCTTCGACCTGCGTGCCCGCAGGCCTGGACGTGAGTTCGGGCAGCGTGGATGCCCGAATGCGGGAGCGGACGGGCCCGTTCGGTGCCCGTCCGCTCCCGTGAAGGGTGTGAATCCGCCCGTACCGGCCGGTCAGTAGGGCCAGATGGGCGGGTCGGTGACGAAGTGGCCGCCCAGGCAGGCGTGCGCCGGGTCGTCGGGGTCCAGCTCGCCCTGCTCGGCGATCAGCTTCTCGGCGTACGGCTCGGAGTCGTCCTGCGGTTCGTAGCCGAGCGCCCGGGCGGAGGTGAGGTCCCACCACAGGCGGGTGTTGGCGGAGGAACCGTGGACGACGGTGTGGCCGACGTTCTCGGCGGTCAGGGCCGCGTGGAAGAGGCGGGCGCCGTCGGCGGGGCTCATCCACACCGAGAGCATGCGCACGCTGGTCGGCTCGGGGAAGCAGGAGCCGATGCGCACGGAGACGGTCTCCAGTCCGTGCTTGTCCCAGTAGAGCTGGGCCAGGTCCTCGCCGAAGCACTTGGACAGTCCGTAGAAGGTGTCCGGGCGGCGCGGGGTGTCGACCGGGATCAGGGGGTCGTCGCCCTGGGGTCGGGGGGTGTAGCCGACGGCGTGGTTGGAGGAGGCGAAGACGATGCGCCCGACGCCTTCCTCGCGGGCCGCCTCGTACAGGTTGTACGTGCCCTCGACATTGGCCTTGAGGATCTTGTCGAACGAGGCTTCGAGGGAGATCCCTGCGAGGTGGACGATCGCGTCGACGCCGCGGACCGCCTCGCGTACGGCGTCCCGGTCGGCCAGGTCCGCGACGATCGCGTCGGGTTCGCCGTCGACGGGGCGCAGGTCGAGCAGGCGCAGGGTGTAGCCGTGCTCCGGGAGCAGTCCCCGCATCAGGGTGCCGAGTCCTCCGGCGGCGCCGGTGAGCAGAACGGTGCGGGGAGCGGGCATCCTCGGGTCTCCTTGCGGCGGCGGCCGTGGTGTGCGTACACATGAGCGCACGGCATTCATATGCGTGGACACGCTAGGGAGGTGGGGCGCGGCTCGTCAAGTATCCCGGACGCACGCCTTGTGTGCCCGCGGCCCTCGCGAAATCGCCGATGTGCGGCGAGGTGCGGCGCTTGACCGGCCTCCCTGGGGGGTCGTAACGTGGGTGCGTTCAGAAATATGGACGTGAATCAAGAATATGGACCAGGGAGAGCTTGTGACGCCAGCCCCTCTCGCCGCCCGACTCACCGTCCCCAGCGGGCCGTTGTTCTTCCCGGTCACCGCGTACGGGCCCGACGGCGCCGTCGATCTCGACACCTACCGCCGCCATGTGCGGCGCGGGGTGGAGGCCGGCGCCGCCGCGGTGTTCGCCTGCTGCGGCACCGGTGAGTTCCACGCGCTGACGCCCGAGGAGTTCGAGAGCTGCGTCCGGGCCGCCGTGGAGGCCGCCGGGGGGCGCGTCCCGGTCGTCGCCGGCGCCGGCTACGGCACCGCGCTCGCGGTCCGCTACGCCCGGCTCGCGGAGGGAGCCGGGGCCGACGGGCTGCTCGCCATGCCGCCGTACCTGGTCAAGGCGGGACAGGAGGGGCTCCTGCGGCACTACCGCGAGGTGGCCGCCGCGACCTCGCTGCCCGTGATCGTCTACCAGCGCGACAACGCCGTCTTCACGCCCGGGACCGTCGCCGGACTGGCCCGCACCGACGGGATCATCGGCCTCAAGGACGGTCTCGGCGACCTCGACCTGATGCAGCGGATCGTCAGCGCCGTACGCGCGGAGACCGCGGGTGACTTCCTCTACTTCAACGGCCTGCCCACCGCCGAACTCACCCAGCCCGCCTACCGGGGCATCGGCGTCACCCTGTACTCGTCCGCAGTGTTCTGCTTCGCGCCCGAGATCGCCCTCGCCTGCCACACCGCCTTCCGCACCGGGGACTCGGCCACCGCCGACCGTCTGATCGACGGCTTCTACCGGCCGTTCGTCGAGCTGCGCGCCAAGGGGGCCGGCTACGCCGTCTCCCTCGTCAAGGCCGGCGTGCGGATGCGGGGCCTCGACGTGGGGGAGGTGCGGCCGCCGCTGCACGAACCCGCCGGGGATCATGTCAAGCAGCTCGCCCTGCTGATCGAGCGGGGACACGCGCTGCTCGAGGAGGACCTGTGAAGGCATCGGCATTCGTCTACCCCTGGGACGTCAACGGGGACCCGGAGGCACCCGCGCGGATCGCCGCACTCGGCACGGCGCAGGTGACACTCGCCTCGGCCTACCACTCCACCCGCGCGCTGACCCCCCGTCACCCGCGCCACCGCATCGTCACCGCCGAGCACGCGGCCGTGCTCTACCCGCCGGGGGAGCGCTGGGCCGGCCGCACGCTGCGCCCGTACGCGGCCGGGGACTGGGCGCCCGGCGACGCCTTCGGCGAGGCCGCGGAGGCGCTCACGGGCGCGGGCCTCGAGGTGCACACCTGGGTGGTGCTCGCGCACAACTCCCGCCTCGGCGCCGAACATCCGGACACCTCGGTGGTCAACGCCTACGGCGACCGATACCCCTGGGCGCCGTGCATCGCCCAGCCCGCCACGCGCGCGCACCTCGTCGACCTGGCCGCCGAGGCCGCCGTACGCCCCGGAGCGCACGGCACCGAGCTGGAGTCCCTCGGCTGGTACGGGCTCCAGCATCTGCACGCCCACGACAAGACGGCCGGGGTCGCCCTCGGGGACGCCGGGCAGTACCTGATGTCCCTGTGCTTCTGCCCGGCCTGCCGCGCCGGCTACGACGGCCGGGGCCTGAACCCGGACGCGCTCGCCGACGCGGTACGGGCCGCACTGGAACCGGTGTGGCGGGGGGCGCCCTCCGACGGGGGATGGGCGGGCGTGGAGCAGCTCCTCGGCGAGACGCCGGCGAACGCCACGCGCGCGTGGCGCGACGCAACGGCCCGCACACTCCAGGAGGCCGCGGTCCGGGCCGTACGGGAGACCGCGCCCGAAGGCTTCCAGGTGCTGCTGCACGCGGACCCGGTGTCCTACCACTGCGGTGCCAACGCGGGCGTCGACCCGGCGCACATCCTGTCCGTCGCCGACGGCGTGGTCGTGCCCTGCACCGGCGGCCCCGGCCCGCTGGCCCCGTTCGTGCGGGAGGCCCGCGAGGGCGCGGTGCTCGCCGCCAACTTCACGGTGGTCTCCGGCATGGGCGGCAGCCCCGCCGGCCTCGCGACCGACGCGGCGGAGGCCCGCCGCCTGGGCGCGACGGAACTGCGCCTGTATCACGCCGGTTTGGCGTCGGACGGGGACCTGTCGGCGGTGCGCTCGGCGCTCGCCGAGCTCTGAGGCGGTCCTGACGCTCGGCCCTGGCTGGTGGCAGCGCGGGCGTCGCCGGGGGTCCGCCCGGCGTGCGTCACGGTGATGCGGTCGACGACCTCCTCGCCGCGGAGCACGCCGGCCTGGGGTGCGAACCGGTTCTCAGCCGGCCTCCCAGGACGCCTACCAGCTGCGGGCGCAGTGACAATCAGCCATTGAGGGTTGAACGTTTGTGAAGAGAAGCTCGGACTTCTCACAACATTCACACAGGTCGCAGGGGTGGCCTGCGGGTAAAGCCGACTTGTCACCACCATGCAGGAAAGTGGCCACAGGTGATCGTTGGGTGTTCCTTGTCGGGCAGTCATGGATATGGTCTGGACCGCGCGCAGTCGAATGCGATCGCTGGCGCGCCATCACTTACGGGTGCAGGCGTGGCGACGGAGAGGGTCGCCCGTTGCTGGCCCCGGGGAGGGGAGTGCAATGCGCAAGAGAAGCATCCTGCTGACATTCCTGGCGACGGCGGCGTTGGGCGCCGGGTTCATCACCCCAGCTCAAGCCGTCACATCCGAGGACGCGGCGAGCTTGAATCTTTACAGCAACGAGGCGTGCAAGGAGAACTGGGGGGCGTCCAAATTCAGGATGCACCTTTGGTACAACTCGGGGCAGGGTGGATCTTTCCGAAACATCGGCTACAGCGTGTACGACTTCAATGCTTTGCGCCCTGGTGACGGACACGCTCATGCGTTGACGTTCTGCCGCTTCGGCGCCAGCTCTCCCTGGCCGGGCTCGGGGCAGAGGATCAAGAACAATGCAGCGTCCGGGGAGAACACTCACTCGAAGTACAGCGCGCGGGTCTACTACTACAGCGGCTACAAGAAGCCGTACCAGACCATGGCCCCGTATCAGCATATTGACAGGTTCACAACAGTCTACAACGAGAACGCCTCGTTCGCGTGGCTTTAGCCGTAATTCTGTGAGCAGAAGGAGACTGCCGTGAACATCAGAGGGGTTACCCTCAAGGCCGCGCTGCCGGTAGCAGCCGCTGCAGCCGTGTGCACCGTTGCCGTGATCAGTGCCATGCCTGACGACGGCTCACCGGCTCAAGGGCCGCAGGCGGCCGACGGCCAGGCTGCCACAGTGCCGCCCGCCAAGTCGACTGTCGAGAACCCGAACGACCCGGCCACCTGGCGGTTACCCATCGAGACGTACATGCCGGCCCCGTCCGCCGTCCTGACTGTCACCAATGTCCGGGACAGCCTCATGGATGAGTGCATGGGCACGGCGGGTTTCGATGATTGGGAGCCAGCCCCCGACCTGCCCAATATCGACGGCAGGAGTTTCACCGACGGCCGTTACGGGATCTCCGATGCCGAGCAGGTTGCGAAGTGGGGCTATCACCGCGACCCGGCGTTGATGAAGGCCTACAACGAAGCGATGCTCGAGGGCGCAGTCGATGAATCCGGCGCTCCCGACGAGCAGGTGCGCCAATGCGCTGAACAGGCAGACACAGGGGTGATGGTTGCCCAGACCGATCCGCTGGTCGAGCAGATCGACATCGAAGGCTACAAGGCATCGCTGAACGAACCAGCGGTCAAAGGCGTCTTCGCCAAGTGGTCCTCATGCATGAAGGCAGAGGGCTACACATACGCCACACCGCCGGAAGCGCAAGAGGACCCCAGGTTCACGGATCCCGAGAACATCACCGCGGAAGAGATCACCATCGCTAAAGCCGATCTTGCGTGCCGTGACCGGTACGCAGTGGCCAGGACCTGGTTCGACACCGAGGTGAAGCTGCAGCGTGAGGCGATCGCTCAAAACCAGGACGCCCTGAACGACATCCGCACCGCCAACCAGGCGCAGGCGGCCAAGGCAACCGAACTCGTCAGTAGCCGCTAGCCATCTTTCGCGGTGGCGATCTGCAGTGTCCGCCACCTCCCGACCTTACGGGTCGCCAGGCATAGGTCAACGCCTGGACGTCACTCGCCCTAGGTGGAGGCGGCACCCCGCGACGCTTGACCAGTCCGGCATGGCGTCGGCGGGTGCGGGTGGTCTGCCACGCGGCTGGCAGGGCCGGCCAGGGTGACTTGGCCGTACACCGCAGATTGACGTCCCGTACGAGATTTGCGGCGATTTCACGCCCTGTCTGAAACCCACTGCGTAGGAGGGTGTAGTTGAGCGCGTCCAGATCCACTCGTACGGTGCTGGCAGGTTTCACCGTCGCAGCCGTGCTGACCGGGCTTGTACAGGCTGCTGCTGTCGCTGACAGCAGCAGTCCGAAGTCCTTACCGTCTGCAGCGAGCGACAGTGCTCCTGTCGAGGTCTCCGCGGTCCCTGAACAACAACGTGACCGGTTGCTCGGAGGGGATTGGGAGGATTCAACCGACCGTGTGTGGACCACCAGCTCCGACGCGCTGGGGTTCCACATTCTCACCGCCGACAAAAACGATGGCTATGCATGGAAGACTGCTGCGTCGCTGTCTGAACCTGGCTTCGATGCCGATGCGTGGATCGGCAACGCATGTGTCACTGCCTCAGGGACCCGGGCTGTCGTCGTATATGCCCCGCGAACCTTCACCAACAAGCCGGAGCTCATGACACGCGGCGCGTTCACCGCCGTCGTCGACCTGACCAATGGGAAGGTCACCAAGCTTCCCGTGTACTCGTCTTTGGCTTATTTCTCACCAGGATGTGGCCGAGACGAGACGGCCGTTGTCTCTCAGTTCACCGACGATACGGCTTCAGCACGTACGACACGCTTGCTCACCGTCGACGCCCAGGCTGCCAAGACTGCTGACCCTCTCGTACTCGCCGGCCAGGTAACGTCTGCCATCCCGTACGGAGAGGGGATCGCCGCCGCCGACGGCTACCGCGTCGTCACTATCGATAAACGGGGTAGACGCACCGAGTTGGCCGCCGCCTCTGGGGTACCGTTTCAACTGCGCACGGACCGCGACGGCGGCCTAATCTTCCTGGACCGTGCAGGCGAGGCCCGCAGCAGCGTCAAGCGAGTACTGCGCGGCAAGACTTCCACCCTCGCTACTGGCAGGCTGACAGATTTCGACGTCACTGCGTCGGCGGACGGAACCGTATTCATTACCGGAAATGCGAAGACGGTGCGCTCCCTCCCCGGCGCGGTGAAGAATCCAGGAGTTGCGAAGGAGGCTATCGCTTCCACTCGCGGCCGGGCTCTGATCCACTCCCAGTGGCAGGATGCCAAGAACTCATCGACGGGTGCGACCGATCTGGCAGCTCGGCCGATCGACACCCGCATCCACACTCTGTCAACCGGACGTACTGCCCATCTGACAGCGATGCCGGGAGCTACGCCGCTTTCTGCGAAACACCTCGAACAGGGAACAGGCACCTCGCCGGCCCTCATGACCGGTACCGCCGGAAAGGCCGAGTCGCAGAGTCGTGCTGCTGCCGCATCGCCGACTGACCCGGTCGAAGACGAACGCACCTGTGCGGTACCGCGCGGCAGTCTCACCAAGCAGGCCCTACAGCCGACTCCCCGCCAGGTGGAGTGGGCAGTGAATCAGGCTGTCATCGACGGCCTGTACAAGTGGGTCAGCCGTCCCGCCAACTGGATCGGCACCGGCATGAGTGCCTACACGCCGCAGACTCGCTTCCCTCTTCGGGTGCTGGCCGGCGACTCCAACGGGTACATCGATCGCGAGGACGAGTGGCACATTCCTTCACAGATCATGCTCGGGATCACGGCCCAGGAATCGAACATGTGGCAGGCGACCCGTACCGTCGTGCCAGGCCTGACCGGTAACCCGTTGATCGGCAACTACTACGGCATCAAGTATTCTGCCGACGGTACCCAGGGCGATCCCTGGGCTATCAACTGGGATAAAGTAGATTGCGGCTACGGAATTACCCAGGTAACTGATGGCATGCGCAAGTCTGACACCAGCCTGACGACCGCGCAAAAGGAAGCCGCAGCCCTCGACTACACAGCCAACATCGCTTACGGCGCCGACATCCTTGCTTCGAAATGGAACGAAACCCGTAAGGATGGTTTGATCATCAATGACGGTAAACCGAAGTACATAGAGAACTGGTTCTTCGCGCTGTGGGCCTACAACTCCGGCTACTACTCCAAGTCCGCTGCAGGATCAAACGGCGGGAAATGGGGCGTTGGCTGGACGAACAACCCGGCCAACCCCTTATGGAAGGAGAACCGCACACCCTTCCTCGAAAACGCCGACGGTGCCGACGACTACAGTCACGCCGCCAGCCCGCAGCACTGGCCCTACCAGGAGAAAGTCATAGGCTGGGCCGCTCGACCGATCTCCGCGATGTTCAAGCCCGGAGACATGCAGCCGGGCTACCGTGCCGCCTGGTGGAACAGTAACCGGTACCGCACCACCGCCAAGCCGCCCATCGACTTGTTCTGCACCGAGTCGAACGACTGCGACAACAAAAAGATCAATGAGGGCTCGTCGAACCGGACCGGGCAAGGGCCGTGCACGCTCCCGGGTGACCCGAGTGAAACCGATCCTCTATACCTCAAGTGCTGGTGGCATGAAGCGGCCAAGTGGAAATTCTGTGAATCTGGGCAATGCGGCAACCCCATCCATCGATTCAACAACGCCGATTACCCCGAGCAGCCCAACGAGAACGCCTCCTACCCGCCTCGTTGCTCACCCGGTCTCCCCTCCGGGACGCTCATAGTCGACGACGTACCCAACGGCGTCACCCCAGCTGGACAGCCGGGAAACACGTGCGGTGCTGCAGAATCTGCCGGGACCTTCCGCTTTCAGTTCTCCAACTGGAACGGCACGTATCCTGGCAAGATCGATCTTCACCAGATCGGCGCAGGCTACGGCGATCATTTCTGGTTCACCCACACCCGCCCCGCCGGCACGTCAGACGGTGACCGGCTGAAGACGACCGGTACCTGGACACTCGGACGCACCCTGGACCAGTGGGTCCGTATCATGGTGCACGTGCCAGACCACGGCGCTCACACCCAGCAAGCCCGATACGAAATCGACACCGGAACGGGCGTCTTTACCCGGCACCGCTACATCGGGCAAGAACATGGCTCCAACACCTGGGTGAATCTCGGGGTCTACAAAGTCAGCGGCACCCCACGAGTGCAACTGACCAGCCAGGCTACCGATGGGACCGGGGATGAGGACGTAGCCTGGGACGCCGTCGCCTTCCAGCCGATCGGTTCCAAGCCCAAGCAGGTCGTAGCGGTCCTCGGCGACTCCTACACCTCGGGCGAAGGAGCCGGTGCCTACTCGCCCGAAAGCAACAAGGACTATGACACCGACCGGTGGAACGGATGCCGGCGTAGCAAGAACTCCTGGGCTCGCAAGGCCACCTTGCCAGGCTTCTCCTCGACCGTCGGTGAGCTGACCGACGATCACTCCACCACGCTGGACGTCCAGAACGTCTCCTGCTCCGGCGCCCGCACATGGCAGGTCACCTCTGGAGACCCGAGCAAATGGGGGATGGACGGCAACTTTCACGAAAAGACCCAGATCGACTCAGGGGTCCTCAGTGACGACACCACCTTGGTGGCCCTCACCATCGGTGGCAACGACGCAGGCTTCCCCATGGTCATGCAACAGTGCGCCACCACCGGCTGTCCGGCTGAGGAGGCCGTCAAGAGTGACATCGACACCACCATGCCTGAGATCGAAAACGTCCTGCGGCAGATTCACAGCGAAGCCGGCAACGCCAAGATCGTAATGCTCGGCTACCCCCGGCTGTTCAACGCAAGCTCCCTGACATGCATCAGCGGTATCGGTGGAGCGGGGATGAACAGACTCAACTACTTGGCCGACTACATGACGGCTCAGCAGAAGCAACTAGCCGAGTCACTCAGATCCCGGGGGATCCCTGTCACCTACGAATCACCCGACGGTGACTTCGAAGGCAAGCGCGCCTGTGACTCCCCTGAGGGCATCAACAAGGTGGTCAAAGCCCCTCAAGGCGACGGCGACTTCAACTGCTACGACGTCAACAACTACTGCGTCAGCCGCGAAAGTTATCATCCGAACAACACGGGAACCGCCGCATATGCGGAAGCATTCCGCCGCGCGGTGAGCAAACTGTAGGAAGAGATGTCCATCGAACAGCCAGGAAGGACCGCTCCCTGGGCCAAGGCCCTCGGGGCGGTTCTCCTCGCCCTGCTGGTGCTCATCATCGCCTCGTACGTCAGCGGTAACTCAGAAGAAGCCGATCGCGAGCACTCCGCTTTCGAGGACACCCGTGAAGACGCTCGACGTTTCGCAGAAGCGGTCGCTTCGCGAGACCTCACCGCGCCCATCGACCGGCAGACGATACAAGGGATACTGAACTCGACTGCCCGCAAGGGGGGTGCCCTCTTGTTCACCGTGGAGCCTGCCAACACTGACACACGTGTGATCGTGCAGTTCTCCCGGTCGTATACGCGAGCGTTGCACCTTTTCGGATCGTCCGAGGCTACGGTCCGCCGCTGCTTCACGATCGTTCTGTCCCCGGATGGCCACGCCTCGATCACGGCACACGGTGTCGACGAATCCTGCCGGGACATCGCCCGTTCGTCACGGACCGGACGGCCCGGATGATGCTGCGCGCGATGCCCGAAACCGCCGTGATGGGGCAGAGCCATGCCCCGTCGCGCGGCTCGGACCAGCAGCGACCTGCGCGCCCGCGTGGTGGACACCGTCGCCCGCTTCCTGTCCGAGCACGAGGCGCCCTTCGACGGGGGCGTCATGTCATGAGGGCCCACGGTCGGACGGTGGTCCGGTCATGCCGCGGCCGGTGCCGACCGGGTTCTTGAGCAGCGCCGCCGCCGTCGTCGCCAGCGCTGCCCCGAGTACGGCCAGCAGCAGGCGGTAATCGGCCACTTCGACCAGGGCCGCGCCCGCGGCCAGACCGAGGACGTTCGGGGTGAACACCAGGGTGTTGGCCGTGGCGGTCACCCGGCCCAGCAGCGGTGCCGGGGTCTCGTGCTGCACTGCGGTCAGTGTGGCGATCAGCACGGCCGGCAGGCCCACGCCGATCCCCGCGCTGCACACCCACGCCAGTGGGTCGTGCGGCACCGCGCGCAGCGCCACCGCGACCGCCGGCACGGCGATGCCGTACGCCGCGAAGCGCCGCGGGCCGAAGCGGCGCAGGGCAGGGCCGGACAGCAGGCCGACCGCGATCGAGCCCGCGCCCTGGACGGCGTACAGCACACCGGCGTAGGCGGGGGAGTGGCCCAGGTCCTCCACCACGGCGTAGACCAGCGCCCCGCTGACGCCCGCGCACAGCATCGTGGCGCCGCCCGCCGACACGAGCGGGCGCAGCACCGGGTGCGACCACAGGTGACGGACCCCCTCGGTGGTCTGCTCCCGGCGGCGGCCCGCCGGCGGTGCCGGCCGGTCCTCCCGTACGCGCAGGAACGCGTAGACCGCCGTGGCCAGCAGGAAGGTGGCCGCGTCCAGGGCGGCGACGCCCGCCCCGCCGTACGCCGCGTAGAGCCCCGCGCCGGCCGGCGGGGCCAGCAGCTTCATCCCCTCGTTGGCGGTCATCCGCAGCCCGTTGAAGTCGCCGAGCAGGGAGCGGTCCACGGCGGTGGCGATCAGTGCCGACTCGGCCGCGTCATGGACGGCGCCTGCCGCGCCGTACACGAACAGCACCGCGTACAGCAGCCACAGGCCGTGCGGTGAGTCGACGGTGCACAGGGTGAGCAGCAGCGCCGCCATGAGCAGGCTCGTGCCGATCAGCAGCGGCCGTCGGCGCACCCGGTCGGCGAGCGTCCCCAGCAGCGGCCCGGCCAGGGTCGGCGCCCACATCGCCAGCATGCACAGGGCCGCGAGACCGTCCGAGCCGGTGAGGTCCTTGACCCACACCCCCGAGGCCAGCCACAGCGCGGAGGTGCCGAACCCGGAGATCACCACCCCGGCCAGGCAGAGCCCGGCATTGCGGTCCCGCACCACGCGGACCGCCGTCCATGTCGTCGTCATGCCTGCACATCGTGGTTCTGAGGCGGGACGCCGGGCATCGGGCAGATGCCTCAGGAGGGAGACGGAAGCAGCGGCCGACGGGCGTGCGCGGTACGTCACCCGGACCATGTGAAGGGAACGGACATCCGTGTGGACGGGAAGAGGGGTCCTGATGGAATGGACGCTCGAAGTGATCGTGGTGCCGGTGTCCGACGTGGACCGGGCCAAGGAGTTCTACACCGACCGGTGCGGCTTCCACTGCGACGTCGACGTCTCGCCCTTCGAGGGCGCCCGCTTCGTGCAGCTCACCCCACCCGGCTCGCGGTGTTCCATCGTCCTGGAGGCGGGCCTGCCGCAGTCGCCCGGCCGGCCGAGGACGGCGCCCGGTTCGCTCCAGGGCCTGCAGCTCTGCGTCACGGACATCGAGGCGGCGAGGGACGCGCTCGCGGACCGAGGCGTCGACGCCGGCCCGGTGCGGCACGTGGGGCCGAACGGCTGGGAGGAGGGCCGGGGGACCGAGACCTGGAACTCCTTCCTCTTCTTCCAGGACCCGGACGGCAACGGCTGGGTGGTCCAGGAGGCCCCGAGCCCGCTCGCCGAGCGCTGACGCGCACCGCGTGGCCACCGATGAGTTCCGTCGGCGAACCCGGTCCACCCTTCAGGACCTGAGCTGAGCTGTGAGGAGCCGGACATGACCGACACGAGCACCCTCGATCTCGGACCGCAGACGCGTGTCGTCGCACGTCTCGCCGAGGGGGTGTCCGACGACCGGATGTCCGGCCCGACGCCCTGTCCGGAGCTGGCGGTGCGCAATCTGCTGGGGCACCTGCTCGGACTGGCCGTGGCCTTCCGCGATGCCGCGCGCAAGGACCTCGGTGCCACGACCGACACCAGCCCCGACGCTGCCGTACCGGACATCGGGCCGGGGTGGCGCGAGGAGCTGCCCAAGGTGCTGGACGAGCTGGCCGAGGCGTGGCGGGAGCCGGGCGCCCGCAGCGGGATGACCCGCGCGGGCGGCGTGGACCTTCCGGGCGAGGTCGCGGCCGCCGTCGCCGTGGACGAACTGGTGGTCCACGGCTGGGACCTGGCCCGCGCGACCGGCCAGGAGTACACCCCCGACCCCGCCGCGCTGCGGGCCTCCCACGACTTCCTCCTCGCCGCCGTGGACGAGCCCGGCCGGGACGACATCTTCGGCCCCGTGGTGCCGGTCCCGTCCGCCGCACCGCTGCTCGACCGGACGATCGGCCTGAGCGGAAGGAATCCGGACTGGGCGCCGGAAGGACGCTGACAGGCGCCGCGGGCCGCCCCCGGCGCGCTCAGCGCCCGGGCGGCCGGAGGCGCCCGGCCGGACGCCGGACGTGCCCCCGTGTGACGCGGCGGCACCTTTCTTTGTCAGAGGCATTGACGAAACCCTGAGCCCCTCTTACGGTCATCCGCGTCGTACTTCGTACGTCATATATGAGACGCGATACGCGAGATACGCGAGTCACGCGAGATCCGAGAGGCGCGCATGACCTCTGTGCCCACGCCGATCCCCTCCCGCACGCAGTACGTGCTGGAGGAGATCAAACGCCGCATCCTCACCGGCCGGTTCACGCCGGGCCAGGCCCTGGTCGAGACCGACCTCGCCGCACAGTTCGGGGTGTCCAAGACCCCGGTGCGCGAGGCGCTCAAGACCCTGGCCGGCACCGGTCTGGTGGTGATGAGCCAGTACAAGGGCGTCACGGTGCGCATGGTCGACGCGGACATGGCGCGCGAGGTCTACGACGTGCGCCTGCTCCTCGAACCCGAGGCGCTCAAGCGCGCCGTGCGCCGTGGTGCCTCCCTGGACGCCGCACGCGACGCGCTGACCCGCGCCGACGACGCCACCGACACGGCCGAACGGTCGCTGGCCAACCGCGAGTTCCACCGTGCCCTCTACGTGCCGTGCGGCAACCCGCTGCTCGGCCGGATGCTCGACGAGGTCCGTGACCAGGCCGCCCTCGTCTCGGCCGTCGCCTGGGCCGCCGACCCCTCCTGGGAGCGGGAGGCCGACGAGCACCGGGAGATCCTGCGCCTCGCCCTCGACGGGGACGCGGACGGCGCGGCGCGCGCCCTGCACTCGCACATCGCGTCGTTCGTCCGACGGGCCTTCCCCGAAGCGGACTTCGAGGCGGCCCCGGAAGCCCAGGAAGAGGACGGTCAGGCATGACAACGACGTTCGAGACCCAGCGGGCGGCCCTGGCCGACGTGGTGGCGATCCCGGTGACCCCGTTCGCCGAGGACGGCACCGTCGACCCGGACACCTACCGGGCCCTGCTGCGTCGTCTCCTCGACGGTGGCATCTCGACCCTCACCCCCAACGGCAACACCGGCGAGTTCTACGCCCTGACCCCCGAAGAGCGCCGCCTGGTCACGGAGCTGACCGTCGAGGAGGCCGGCGGCCGCTCGGTGATCCTGGTCGGCGTGGGCCACGACGTGCCCACCGCCGTCGACTCCGCACGCCACGCCCGTGAACTCGGCGCGCAGATGGTGATGGTGCACCAGCCCGTCCACCCCTACGTCTCCCAGAGCGGCTGGGTCGACTACCACCGCGCCATCGCCGACGCCGTGCCCGAACTCGGCGTCGTCCCCTACATACGCAACGGCCAGCTCACCGGCGCCCGGCTCGCCGAGCTCGCGGACAGCTGCCCCAACGTCATCGGCGTCAAGTACGCCGTGCCGGACGCGGCGAGGTTCGCCGCCTTCGCCCGGGACGCGGGCCTGGAGCGGTTCGTGTGGGTGGCGGGGCTCGCCGAGCCGTACGCCCCCTCCTACTTCTCGGCCGGCGCAAGCGGCTTCACCTCCGGGCTGGTCAACGTCGCCCCGTCCGTCTCGCTGAACATGCTCGAGGCGCTGCGTTCCGGCGACTACCCGACCGCCATGAAGGTGTGGGAGCAGATCCGCCGCTTCGAGGAACTGCGCGCCGCCAACGGCTCCGCCAACAACGTCACCGTCGTCAAGGAGGCCCTCGCCTCCCTCGGCCTGTGCCGCCGCGAGGTCCGCCCGCCGAGCAGACCGCTGCCGGAGAGCGAGCGCGCCGAGGTCGCCGCCATCGCCGCCGGGTGGTCCCTGTGAAGTCGCCCGAAGAGCTCCGCAGCCACCAGTGGTACGGCACCGACGGACTGCGCTCCTTCAGCCACCGCGCCCGCACCCGCCAGCTCGGCTATCTGCCCGAGGAGCACCTGGGCAAGCCCGTCATTGCGATCCTCAACACCTGGTCGGACATCAATCCCTGCCACGTCCATCTGCGTGACCGCGCCCAGGCCGTGAAGCGGGGGGTGTGGCAGGCGGGCGGCTTCCCCCTCGAGTTCCCGGTCTCCACCCTCAGCGAGACCTTCCAGAAGCCGACCCCCATGCTCTACCGCAACCTTCTCGCCATGGAGACGGAGGAACTGCTGCGGTCGTACCCGGTCGACGGGGCCGTGCTGATGGGCGGCTGCGACAAGTCCACGCCCGCCCTGCTGATGGGTGCCGCCAGCGCCGACCTGCCCACCGTCTTCGTGCCCGCGGGGCCGATGCTGCCCGGACACTGGCGCGGCGAGACCCTCGGGTCCGGTACCGACATGTGGAAGTACTGGGACGACAAGCGGGCCGGTGTCATCGGTGACTGCGAGATGCAGGAACTGGAGAGCGGCCTGGCCCGCTCGCCCGGTCACTGCATGACGATGGGTACGGCGTCCACACTGACGGCCGCCGCCGAGGCCCTCGGTGTCACCGTGCCGGGCGCCTCCAGTATCCCGGCCGTCGACTCCGGGCACGACCGGATGGCCGCGAAGGCGGGCCTGACGATCGTCGAACTGGTCCACAAGGACCGGAAGCTGAGCGACATCCTCACCGCGGAAGCCTTCGAGGACGCGGTGACGACCGTCCTCGGGCTCGGCGGCTCCACCAACGCCGTCATCCATCTGATCGCCATGGCCGGGCGCGCCGGCGTCAAGCTCACCCTCGACGACTTCGACCGCATCGCACGCACCGTCCCGGTGCTGGCCAACGTACGTCCCGGCGGACAGAAGTACCTGATGGAGGACTTCCACTTCGCGGGCGGACTGCCCGGATTCCTCTCCCGGATACCCGACCTGCTCCACCTCGAGAGGCCCACCGTCTGCCACGACACCCTGCGCGAGCAGATCGCCGGCGCGCAGGTGCACGACGACGACGTCATCCGCACGCGCGACAACCCGGTCGCGGACGAGGGCGGGCTCGCCGTGCTCCGCGGCAACCTCTGCCCGGACGGTGCCGTCATCAAGCACATAGCCGCCGAGCCCCACCTGCTGCGGCACACCGGTCCCGCCGTCGTCTTCGACGACTACAAGGAGATGCAGCGGACCATCAACGACCCGGCGCTGAACATCACCGCCGACAGCGTGCTGGTGCTGCGGGGCGCCGGTCCCAAGGGCGGCCCTGGCATGCCCGAGTACGGGATGCTGCCCCTGCCCGACCACCTGCTCAAGCAGGGCGTGCGGGACATGGTGCGGATCTCCGACGCCCGGATGAGCGGCACGAGTTACGGCGCCTGCGTGCTGCACATCGCCCCGGAGTCGTACGTCGGCGGGCCGCTGGCGCTGGTGCGGACCGGGGACCTGATCACCCTCGACGTCGAGAACCGCACGCTCCGGCTCGACGTGGACGACGAGGAGCTTCAGCGCCGCAGGGAGCGGTGGACGCCGCCGCCCGCGCGTTACGAGCGCGGTTACGGCGCGCTCTACACCGACCAGATCACCCAGGCCGACACCGGCTGCGACTTCGAGTTCCTCGCCCGTCCGGGCACCGTCCAGGACCCCTACGCGGGCTGACCCGCCGTCCGCGGGGCCGAACCTCGCACACCTGCGAAGAAAGCGCTTCCCACGCACACGCACCACACAGCACGACGTACCGAGAAACGGAGAACAGTCATGGCCCAAGCCGCAGCCGTGGCGAAACCGCCCGCGCCACCCCGGCGGCGCCGTGCCTCCGCCACGCCCCGCAGGCTCCCGTACCTGCTGATCGCGCCGGCCGCCCTGCTCATGCTGGGGTTCATCGCGTACCCGGTCCTCAGCGTCTTCTACTACAGCCTGCAGGACTACAACCCCACCAAGCCGTGGCGCAACGGCTTCGCGGGCTTCGACAACTTCACCCGCATCTTCACCGAGGACCCGCTGTTCTGGGACTCCCTCGTCTTCAGCGCCAAGTGGGTCTTCGTCGAGGTCGGACTGCAGCTGCTGTTCGGCCTGGCCCTCGCCCTCATCGTCAACCAGACCTTCGTCGGCCGCGGACTCGGCCGGGCCCTCGTCTTCTCCCCGTGGGCCGTCTCCGGCGTGCTGACCTCCGCGATCTGGGTGCTCCTCTACAACTCCCAGACCGGCATCACCCGTTACCTCGCGGACATGGGGATCGGCGACTACGGCGTCAGCTGGCTGTCGGACACCTCCGCCGTCTTCCCGGCCGCGGTCGTCGCCGACCTGTGGCGCGGTGTCCCCTTCTTCGCGATCCTCATCCTCGCCGACCTCCAGTCCGTCTCGAAGGACCTCTACGAGGCCGCCGAGGTCGACGGCGCGAGCCGCTTCAAGCAGTTCTGGCACATCACGCTGCCGCATCTGAAGGACGCCATCATCCTGTCCACCCTGCTGCGCATGGTGTGGGAGTTCAACAACGTCGACCTGCTCTACACGCTGACCGGCGGCGGACCCGCGGGCGTGACCACGACGCTGCCGCTGTACATCGCCAACACCTCGGTCGACGCCCATGACTTCGGCTACGCGTCGGCCCTCACCACGGTGGCGTTCGTGATCCTGCTCTTCTGCTCGATGGTCTACCTGCGCCTGAGCAAGTTCGGAGGCGAGAAGTGATCACCAAGGAGGCCACCGCGGCCGCCTCCGCCCCCGCGCCCGCCGCCCCCGAGCCGCCGCGGCCGGCGAAGAAGCGCCGGGCCTGGGACGAGGCACCCCGCTGGCAGATCTACCTGCCCCTGGGCGTCTACCTCGTGTTCACCCTCATTCCCTTCTACTGGATCCTGCTCTTCGCGCTGCGCCCGGCCGGTTCGACCTCGCTCGTGCCCTGGCCGATGACCACCGTCCACTTCGAGAAGGTCTGGACGGACCGCAGCTTCGGCACCTTCTTCCAGAACAGCGTGCTGGTCGGCGTCGCCACCCTGATCATGACGACGCTGGTGGCCCTGGCCGGCGGATACGCGCTCGCCCGGTTCGACTTCAAGGTCAAGCGGGCGTTCATGCTGGCCCTGCTCTGCTCCCAGTTCGTGCCCGGCGCCCTGCTCCTGGTCCCGCTGTTCGAGATCTTCGCCGAACTGCAGATGATCAACTCCCTCGGCAGCGTCATCATCGCCGAGACGGTCTTCCAGCTGCCGCTGTCGATGATCCTGATCAGCAACTTCATCAAGAACGTGCCGTACTCGCTGGAGGAGGCCGCCTGGGTCGACGGCTGCAACAGGATGCGGGCCTTCCGCGTGGTCGTCCTGCCGCTGCTGCGGCCCGGTCTGATCGCCGTCGGCTCCTTCGCCTTCGTCCACTCCTGGAACCACTTCCTGTTCGCCCTGATGTTCCTCAACAACCAGGAGAAGCAGACCATCCCGGTCGGCCTCAACACCCTGATGAGCGCGGACAGCGTCGACCTCGGCGCACTCGCCGCGGGCGGCATCATCGCCGCCGTCCCGGTGGTGATCGTGTTCGCCTTCATCCAGAAGTGGCTGATCACCGGCTTCAGCGCGGGGGCGGTGAAGGGATGACATCCCGTACGCCCGTTCCCGTCGTCCTCGCCGGTGCCCGCGGTCACGGCCGCTGGCACGTGGAGAACATCCGCCGGCTCCAGGGGCAAGGAGTCGTACGGCTGGTCGGCGTCTGCGAGCTCACCCCGCTCACCGAGGACGAGTTCGGCGGGGAACTCCCCGAGCAGTCCGCCGACTTCGGCGCGCTGCTCGACTCCACCGGAGCCCGGGTCGCGGTGATCTGCACCCCGATCCCCACCCACACCGACCTCGCCCTCGCGGCGGCCGTGCGGGGTGTGCACGTCCTGCTGGAGAAGCCTCCGGCACCGTCGTACGCCGAGTTCCGCCGGATGGCCGACGGGGTCGCCGCGGCCGGGACCGCCTGCCAGATCGGCTTCCAGTCGCTGGGCTCGCACGCCGTGCCGGCGATCCGAGCCCTGGTCGCCGAGGGCGCCGTCGGCCGGGTGGTGGGCATCGGCGGGGCCGGTGCCTGGGTGCGGCCCGAGGCCTACTTCCGGCGGGCGCCCTGGGCCGGCCGGCGCCGGCTGCACGGCGCCGACGTGGTCGACGGGGCGCTCACCAACCCGCTGGCCCACGCCGTCGCCACCGCTCTCGCGCTCGCCGGCAGCACCCGCGCCGAGGACGTCGCCGGCATCGAGACCGAGCTGCTGCGCGCCAACGACATCGAGTCCGACGACACCTCATGCGTCCGCGTCACCACCGCACAGGGCGGTTCGGTCACCGTCGCCGCGACGCTGTGCGCCGAGCGGGCGGACGAGCCGTACGTCATGGTGCACGGCACCGCCGGCCGGATCACCCTCTGGTACAAGCAGGACCGCGTACTGCTCCAGCGCGCGGACCACGGCCCCGAGGAGCTGCGGTTCGACCGCACCGACCTGCTGGAGAACCTCTGCGCCCATCTCACGGACGGCACCCCGCTGCTGGTCACCCCGGACGACACCGGCGCCTTCATGCGGGTCGTCGAGGCGATCCGCACGGCCCCCGACCCGGTCCCGCTGCCCGCCGGCGCCTGGCACCGCGTCCCTGGCGAGGACCGCCGGGTCGTGCCCGGCATCGACGGTCTCGTCGCGGCCGCCGCCGACACCCTGTCCCTCTACTCCGAGCTGGGCGCCCCCTGGGCGCTGCCCGATCACCACCTGCCGAAAGAGGTGAGTACCCGATGACCGGCGACGACTCCGTGGTGCTGCGCGTCGCGGGCCGGCCCGTCGGCCGGTACGTCACCCGGCCCGAGCTGCCCGCCCGGCTCTCCCCGCGGCCCTACCTGCACCCCGTCACCACCCTGGCCGGCACGGCCGTCACCGAGCTGAGCCCCGCCGACCACACCCACCACCTCGGCGTCGGTGTCGCCGTTCCCGACGTCGAGGGGTTCAACTTCTGGGGCGGACGCACCTACGTCCAGGGCCGGGGCCCGACCGAGCTGGACAACCACGGCTCCCAGCGGCACGCCGCCTACCAGCTGCGCGACCCCGGCGGGTTCGTCGAGGAGCTGCGCTGGATGGCCGCGCCCGGCGAGCTGCTGCGCGAGCGCCGCACGGTCGCCGCCACCCCGCTCACCGACACCGCCTGGGCGCTGGACCTCACCTTCTCCCTCACCAACGTCACCGCCGGCCCGCTGTCCATCGGCAGCCCCGCGACCAACGGCCGCCCCGGCGCCGCCTACGGCGGCTTCTTCTGGCGGGCCCGCAAGGAGGCGACGGCACCGGACGTCTTCACCGTCGGCGCCGAGGGGGAGCACGAGGTTCACGGCAGGCCCGCCGACTGGCTCGCGCTCGCCGGGTCCACCTGGACCCTGGTCTTCGCCGGTGGAACCGGGCCGACCCGGCGCGACCCCTGGTTCGTCCGCACCGCCGAGTATCCGGGCGTCGGCTCGTCCCTCGCCCACGACGCCCGGCTGCCGGTTCCGCCCGGCGAGACCGTCGTCCGCCGGATCGTCACGGTGGTCGCCGACGGCCGCCTCGGCAGGGACGGGGCCGCCGCCCTGGTCCGCAAGGCGGTGAGCCCATGAGCGCCGGGCGGACGGAGTCCACCTACCGCAACCCGGTCCTGAACGCCGACTGGTCGGATCCGGACGTGATCCGTGTCGGCGACGACTTCTACCTGACCGCCTCCAGCTTCGGACGCGTCCCCGGTCTGCCCCTGCTCCACTCCCGCGACCTGGTCGACTGGACCCTCGTCGGCCATGCCCTGGACCGGCTCGAGCCCGAGGCCGAGTTCGCGGTGCCCCGGCACGACTGCGGGGTCTGGGCCCCCGCCCTGCGCCACCACGACGACCGCTTCTGGATCTTCTGGGGCGACCCCGACCAGGGCATCTTCCAGGTCAACGCCCCCCGGATCCGCGGTCCCTGGAGCCGGCCGCACCTGGTGAAGGCCGGCAAGGGACTGATCGACCCCTGCCCGCTGTGGGACGACGAGACCGGCGAGGCCTACCTCGTGCACGCCTGGGCCAAGTCCCGCTCCGGCATCAAGAACCGCCTCACCGGCCACCGGATGCACCCGCACGGCACCGAACTCCTCGACGAGGGCAAGGTGATCGTCGACGGCGACCGCATCCCCGGCTGGTTCACCCTGGAGGGGCCCAAGCTCTACCGGCACGACGGCTGGTTCTGGATCCTCGCCCCCGCCGGGGGAGTGGAGACCGGGTGGCAGGGCGCCTTCCGCTCCCGTGCGTTCTTCGGGCCGTACGAGGAGAAGGTGGTCCTGGAACAGCGGGACACCGACGTCAACGGCCCGCACCAGGGCGGCTGGGTGCGCACCCCCTCGGGGGAGGACTGGTTCCTGCACTTCCAGCAGCGCGGGGCGTACGGCCGTGTCGTGCACCTCCAGCCGATGCGCTGGGACCCGGAGGGCTGGCCGGTGCTCGGGGACGACGGCGCCCCTGTCACGGTGCACCGCCGCCCGGACCTGCCCGCGCAGCCGCCCGCGATGCCCGCCACCGACGACGACTTCCCCGGCGGCCGCCACGGCCGGCAGTGGCAGTGGACCGCCAACCCCCGGGACGGCTGGGCCACCCAGCACTCCGCCGACGGGCTGCGGTTGACCTGCGTACGGTCCGCCGACGCACACGACCTGCGCAGACTGCCCAACGTCCTCACCCAGCGGCTGCCCGGCACACCGTGCACCGTCGAGGTGGAGCTGCGGCTCGACAGCGAGGAGCCCGGGGCACGAGCGGGACTCACGGTCCTCGGGGACGCCTACCGCTGGATCGGGCTCCAGCGGGGCACCGACGGCACGGTGCACCTGGTGCACCGGTTCGCCGAGACGGTCGCGGAGAGGGAACGGGACGCCGCTCACGCGCAGCCGGCTCCCGGCGGCCGGGTCCGGCTGCGCATCGATGTCGACGACGGTGCGCGCTGCCGCTTCTCGTACGACACCGGGGACGGCCTGCGCCCCTCCGGCCAGGTCTTCGCCGCCACGCCCTGGCGCTGGGTCGGTGCCCTGCTCGGCCTGGTCGCCCTGGCGCCCTCCGGCCAGGGACACGCCGGCACCGCCACGTTCACGCAGTTCAGGATCCGTATCCAGAAGAAGAGAGCCGACCAATGAAGATCAGCATTCTCGGAAACAGCACCGGCAGAGGCCGTCGCACATCGGCCGCCGTCGCCCTGGGCGCCGTGCTCGCACTGACCGCCACCGCCTGCGGCGACGACGGCAGCGGCACGGGCGACGGTGCCGAGGGCAGCGGCACGGGCGAGATCATCTTCTGGGACAACAACGGCGGTGTGCGCACCGAGATCTGGAAGCAGATCATCGCCGACTTCGAGAAGGCGAACCCGGACATCGACGTCCAGTACGTCGGCATCGCCTCCACCGAGTACCAGTCCAAGGTCGACACCGCCATCCAGGGCGGGGGTCTGCCGGACGTCGGCGGCATCAGCGCCTCGATGCTCGCGGGCTTCGCCGCCCAGGGCGCCCTCGACCCGCTGGACGACCGGCTCGGCGAGTCGTCCCTCAGCGGCAAGCTCAACAAGGACATGATCGAGTCCCTGCGGGCGGCCGGCGGCGGCGACGACAAGCTGTACTCGGTCCCGACCTCCGCCAACAACGGCGTCCTCTACTACCGCACCGACCTGTTCGAGAAGGCGGGCCTGGAGGAGCCGACCACCTGGGACCGGTTCTACGAGGCCGCGGAGAAGCTCACCGACAAGGGCGCCAACAAGTTCGGCTACACCATCCGCGGTGGTGCCGGCTCCATCGCCCAGGCCCTGGACGCGATGTACGGCCAGTCCGGCATCACCTCCTTCTGGGACTCCACCGGCAAGAAGACCACGGTCAACGACCCGAAGAACGTCCAGGCCCTGGAGAAGTACGCGGGTCTGTTCAAGGAGGTCACCCCCGCCGCCGACCTCAACAACGACTTCACCAAGATGGTCGCGCAGTGGGACTCCGGCGAGATCGGCATGCTGAACCACAACCTCGGTTCCTACCAGGACCATGTGAAGGCCCTCGGCGCCGACAAGTTCCGCGGCATACCGCAGCCGACCGGGCCCGGCGGCAAGCGCGTCCAGGTCTCCAACCCGGTCGACGGCATCGGCATGTTCAAGACCTCCAAGAACAAGGACGCCGCCTGGAAGTTCATCGAGTTCGCCACGTCGGCGCAGTCCAACTCGAAGTTCAACGAGTCGGCGGGGCAGGTGCCGGCGCACCTGGACGCCGCGAAGGACGAGTGGATCGGCAAGGCCGAGCCCACGAAGCTGGCGGCGGACGCGTTGAGCGACGGGTCCACGAGCATCGTGCAGCTGCCGTACTACCTGCCGGACTGGAACACGATCTCCAAGGCGGAGAACGAGCCGAACTTCCAGAAGGTGCTGCTGGGCGACATGAGCGCCAAGGAGTTCCTGGACGGGCTGGCCGAGCAGCTGAACGAGGCGCAGGCGGAGTGGGACGAGCAGATGGGTTGATTGGGTCCGACATCGCCGTGGGGCGGCCTGTCTGCCTGCGGGCCGTCCCCGGTCGATCGCGCTCACGCGGCGGAGCCGCACATCGGTACAGCCCCGCGCCCCTGAGGGGTTTCCCCACCCCTGGCTGAAAGGCAACGCTTGTGTCCATCACGCGCAGACAAATGGCCGCTGCCGGACTCGGTTTCCCTCTCGCTCTCGGTGTGACGGGAACCGCGCGAGCCACCCCGGGGCGACGTTCCCGGACGCTCCACATCGCCGGTGACTCCACTGCCGCACAGAAGTACGCCGACGCCGCGCCCGAGACCGGGTGGGGCATGGCGTTGCCCTTTCTGCTCGGCCGGCCTCTCGAGGTCGCCAACCACGCTGTGAACGGGCGGAGTTCGAAGAGCTTCGTCGACGAGGGACGGCTCGAGGTGATCCTTTCCTCGATACGTGCCGGCGATCTCCTTCTCGTCCAGTTCGCGCACAACGACGAGAAGGCCGCCGATCCCAGCCGTTACACCGAGCCCTGGACGACCTACCAGCGGTATCTGCGGCTGTACGTCGACGGAGCGAGGGCCCGCGGTGCCCGGCCCGTGCTGGCCACCGCCGTGGAGCGGCGGCGGTTCGACGCGGACGGGCGTGCCGTGCCCAGCCACGGGGAGTACCCGGCGGCGATGCGGGCGCTGGCCCGGCAGGAGCGGGTCCCGCTGCTCGACGTCCAGGCGCTGTCGCTCGCGCTGTGGCAGGAGCTCGGGGCCGAGGAGACCAAGAAGTACTTCAACTGGACGGCGACCGAGCAGGACAACACGCACTTCAATCCGCCGGGCGCGATCGCCGTGGCACGGCTGGTCGCCCGGGAGCTGCTGCGCACCCGGGTGCTCGCGCCGCGCGACGTGCGCCGGCTCGACGCGGAGATACCGGAGTCGTGGATCACCTGGCCGGAGGCCGTCGCGTAACACCCCCGGACCATGAAGAAGGAGAGCCGCACCATGAGCACCTATGTATGGCATGGGCATGCCACAGTGAGAGCCGCGTCGCTGGCCGGCTGTGCCGCCCTCGTGCTGGCCCTGACCGGCACCGGCGCCCAGGCCCACTCCCCGTCGCACCACCGTGACCCCGCCCGGCAGACCCTGCCCGCCGGCGACGGCTGGGCCTCGCACGGCACCGGCACCACCGGAGGCGCCGACGCCGACCGTCGGCACGTCCACACCGTGCGCACCTGGGCCGAGTTCAAGGCGGCCCTGGCGGACGGCGGAGACACCCCGAAGATCATCAAGGTGAAGGGGACCATCGACGCGGTCTCCGAGGGGTGCGAGGCGTTCGCCGTGCCCGGCTACGACTTCGACGCCTACCTGGAGGCGTACGCGCCGGAGACCTGGGGCCTGGAGCGGGACCTGAGCGCAGAGCCCGACGACAGCCCGGAAGGGCTGCGCAGGGCGTCCGCCGCCCGGCAGGACGCGGCCGTCAAGGCGGAGGTCCCCTCCAAGACCACGATCATCGGCGTCGGCAGGAACGCCGCCATCAAGGGCGCCAGCCTGCAGATCAAGGGCGTGGACAACGTCATCGTCCGCAACCTCACCCTCGAAAGCCCGGTCGACTGCTTCCCGCAGTGGGACCCGACCGACGGCAGCCGGGGCAACTGGAACTCCGAGTACGACACCGCCGTCGTGTACGGCTCCACCCATGTCTGGCTGGACCACAACACCTTCACCGACGGCGAGCACCCCGACAGCGAGGCCCCGACCCACTTCGGCATGCTCTACCAGCAGCACGACGGCGAGCTGGACATCGTCCGGGGCGCCGACTACGTCACCGCCTCCTGGAACGTCTTCACCGAGCACGACAAGACGATCCTCATCGGCAACAGCGACAGCGAGTCCACCGCCGTCGGCGACCGGGGCAAGCTCAAGGCGACCTTCCACCACAACCTGTTCTCGAACCTGGTCGAGCGCGCACCGCGCGTCCGCTTCGGGCAGGTCGACGTGTACAACAACCACTTCGTGGCGGAGGACGGCTACTCCTACAGCTTTGGCATCGGCAAGGAGTCCCAGCTCGTCGCCGAGCACAATGCCTTCACCCTGGCGAAGGGCATCAGCCCGGCGAAGATCCTCAAGAAGTGGAGCGAGGCACCGGTCACCGCCGCCCACAACGTGGTCAACGGCAGGCGCACGGACCTGATCGCCGTGCACAACGCGGAGATCCCGGCCGAGACCCTCCAGTCCGGCGCCGGCTGGACGCCCACCCTGCGCACCGCGGTCCACCCGGCCCGGGCCGTCCCGTTCCTGGTCGAGCACGGCGCGGGCGCCGGCCGCATCCGCTGACCCTCGACAGCCGGCCGGGGCGGTCCGTCCCCACCACGGACCGCCCCGGCCCGTCCGACGCCCCCAAGGAGCACCCGCATGCCCTCGCCCCTGTCCCGAAGGACCTTCCTGCTCACCGGCGCCACGGCCGGGTCCGCGCTCGCCCTGTCCGCCGCCCCGGCGCAGGCCGGCCGCCGGCCGCGCGGCCCGTTCGGCCGCTACGGCTCACCGTCCGACCGCCTCACCCCGCGGACCCTGTACGTCCACCCGCGCGGCGCCGGTGACTTCACCACCGTCCAGGCCGCCGTGACCGCCGCCACCGGCACCGGACGCACCCTGGTCATCGCGCCCGGCGTCTACCGCGAGACGGTCTCGGTCGACGCCGACCGCACAGGCATGACCTGGCTCGGCGCCTCCGAGAACCCCCGCGACGTGGTGATCGTCTACAACAACGCGGCCGGCACCCCCAGACCGGACGGCTCCGGCACCCACGGCACCTCCGGCTCGGCCACCACCACCCTGCGCCCCGACGGCTTCACCGCCCGGTGGATCACCTTCGCCAACGACTGGCTGCGCACCGACCTCCCCGGCACCAGCGGCACCCAGGCCGTCGCCCTCAAGGTGCAGGGCGACCGCAGCGCCTTCCTCCACTGCCGCTTCCTCGGGCACCAGGACACCCTGTACGCCGACACCCGTTCCCTGGACACCTTCGCCCGCCAGTACTTCGCCCACTGCTACGCCGAGGGCGACGTCGACTTCGTCTTCGGCCGGGCCACCGCCGTCTTCGAGCGCTGCCATTTCCGCACCCTGGTCCGCCCCGACCTCTCGGCCGCCCCCTACGGC
Source organism: Streptomyces malachitofuscus (assembly GCF_055571035.1). Lineage (NCBI taxonomy): Bacteria > Bacillati > Actinomycetota > Actinomycetes > Kitasatosporales > Streptomycetaceae > Streptomyces > Streptomyces malachitofuscus. The sequence goes on from NZ_JBVIGA010000010.1 coordinate 160,315, forward strand.
TTCGTCTTCGCGCCCTCCACCGCGGGTGCCAACCCCCGCGGCTACCTGGTCGCCCGCAGCAGGATCACCAGCGAGGCGCCCGACGGCCACTACAAGCTCGCCCGCCCCTGGGTGCCCAGCTCCGACACCACCGCCCGCCCCATGCTCACCGTGCGGGAGACCCACCTCTCGGCGGGCATCGACGCCGTCGCGCCCTACGCCGACATGCGCGACGCCCACCCCTGGCAGGAGCAGCGGTTCCGGGAGTACCGCAACACCGGACCGGGCGCCGCGATCACCGTGCCGGAGAACCGGCCCCAGCTCACCCGCGCCGAGGCCGCCGCGCACACCGGGGAGACCTACCTCGGCGACTGGCGGCCCCGCGGATGACCGCCGTACCCGGCCCGCCCGGACTGCTCCAGGCGCTCAGGGACGACCTGGAGTTCCCACTGGCCTGGGGCACCTCGCCGCTCCGCGACTTCGGACAGTGGCGCCGGGCGGCCCGGGCCAGGGTCGGGGAACTGCTCGTCGTGCCCGAGCCGGAGGTGGTCCCGTACGCGCCCGAGTACACGCCCGGACCCGAAGCGGACGGCTACCGGCGGCAGTTGGTGACCCTCTCGCTCACCCGTCACACCCGAACCCGCGGCGCCCTGCTCACCCCGCACGGCACCGGTCCCTTCCCGGCCGTCCTGCTGCTGCACGACCACGGCTCCCGGTTCGACATCGGCAAGGAGAAGTGCGTCCGGCCCTGGTACGACGACACCCGGCTGGCCTCTGCCGAGGAGTGGGCCGGGCGGTACTACGGCGGCCGCTTCACGGGCGACGAACTCGCCCGGCGCGGCCATGTGGTGCTCTGCCTCGACGCGCTCGGCTGGGGTGAACGGGGACCCCTCGCCCACGAGCAGCAGCAGGCGCTGGCGAGCAACCTCTACCACCTCGGCTCCTCCCTCGCCGGACTCCACGCCCGCGAGGACCAGCGGGCCGCCGCCTTCCTGGCGGGACTGGAGGGCGTGGACGCCCGCCGGGTCGCCGCGGTCGGGTTCTCCATGGGCGGCTACCGCGCCTGGCAGGCCGCCGCGCTCGGCGACCACGTCGCGGCGGCGGCGAGCGTGTCCTGGATGACGGGGCTCAAGGAGATGATGGTTCCGGGGAACAACACCCTGCGCGGGCAGTCGGCGTTCCACATGCTGCACCCCGGGCTCGCCCGGTACCTCGACATCCCCGATGTGGCGAGCATGGCCGCGCCGAAGCCGATGCTGTTCTTCGGCGGTGAGCAGGACCACCTGTTCACCGCCGAGGGCGTACGGACCGCCTACGGGAAACTGCGTGCCGTGTGGCGCGGTCTGGGCGCGGCCGACCGGCTCCGCACGGAGACCTGGCCGGGCATCGGGCACTGCTTCCCGCCGCGCATGCAGGACGAGGTGTTCGCGTGGCTGGAGTCGGCCACCGCCGCACCCTCCCGGCAGTGCCCCCGCGTGCACATGTGCGGAAGTTCTGACGGCGCCTGACCCACCGGCATGCGAATCCGTAACACGAACCACACCTGAACGAGGTTCGGCGCGGGCACAATCAGCCGGCATCCGCCCACCGATCTTCCGGCTTCGAGGAGCAGTCGCATGTCCGAGGCGCAGCAGAAGGCCGACCCGCCGGCATCCGGACCACCCCCGGTGAACGGTTTCGACCGGTTCTTCCGGATATCCGAGCGCGGCTCCACCTTCGGTCGGGAGATACGCGGCGGCTTCGCCACGTTCTTCACCATGGCCTACATCCTCGTCCTGAATCCCCTCATCCTGGGCAGCGCGAAGGACAAGTTCGGTGAGCAGCTCGACGCCGTCCAGCTCACCACCGCCACCGCACTGGTGGCCGCCGTGATGACCGTCATCATGGGCGTCGGGGGGAATCTGCCGCTCGCGCTCGCCGCCGGACTGGGCCTGAACGCCGTCGTCGCCTTCCAGATCGCCCCCCTGATGAGCTGGGACGACGCGATGGGCCTGATCGTGCTGGAGGGCCTGCTCATCTGCATCCTGGTGGTGACCGGCCTGCGCGAGGCGGTCATGCACGCCATCCCGCAACCGCTGAAACAGGCGATCAGCGTCGGCATCGGCCTGTTCATCGCCCTGATCGGCTTCGTCGACGCCGGCTTCGTCAGCCGCATCCCGGACGCCGCCGGCACCACGGTGCCGGTCCAGCTGGGCAGCACCGGCACCCTCACCGGCTGGCCGATGCTCGTGTTCTGCCTCGGCGTGCTGCTCACCGTCGCCCTGCTCGCCCGCAAGGTGCGCGGCGCCATCCTCATCAGCATCGTCACCATGACGCTGGTGGCGATCGTCATCAACTCGCTCGCCGACGTGCGCACCTGGGGACTGACCACACCCGAGTGGCCCGACCAGGTGGTCGACGCTCCCGACTTCGGCCTCATCGGCGCGTTCAGCCTGTTCGGCGCGTTCGGACAGGCCGGCGCCGTCACCGTGGTCCTGCTGGTGTTCACGCTGATCCTGTCCGACTTCTTCGACACCATGGGCACCGTCGTCGGCGTCAGCGCCGAGGCCGGACTGCTCGACGAGCGGGGCAGGGTGCCGGGCCTCGGCCGGGTGCTGCTCATCGACGGTGCCGCGGCCGTCGCGGGCGGCGCCTCCTCCGCCTCGTCGGCGACCTCGTACATCGAGTCGGCCGCCGGTGTCGGCGAGGGAGCCCGCACCGGCTTCGCCAACCTGGTCACCGGCTCACTGTTCGGCCTGGCGCTGTTCCTGACCCCGCTGCTGACCATCGTCCCGCTCCAGGCGGCGGCCCCCGCCCTGGTCGCCGTCGGCTTCCTGATGATGACCCAGGTCAAACACATCGAGTGGGACCGCTACGACATCGCCGTCCCGGCGTTCCTCACCATCGCCGTGATGCCGTTCACCTACTCCATCACCAACGGCATCGGCGCCGGCTTCGTCGCCTACGTCGTCATCAAGACGGTGCTGGGACGGGCGAAGGAGGTCCACTGGCTGCTGTGGGGCGCCTCCGCGCTGTTCCTGGTGTACTTCGCGATCGACCCGATCGAGCAGCTCCTCGGCGTCGGGTAGCCGCGGGCGCGCACGGAGACGGGCCGCCCCCGGGGGGAGAGGGCGGCCCGTCCGTACAGACGGCCTGACGGCCCGAAAGGTTCAGTCCCGCAGCGCCGCCTCCATCGCCGCCTTGGCGACGGGGGCCGCCAGACCGTTGCCGCTGACCTCCGAGCGGGCCGCGTCCGACTGCTCCACCACGACCGCCACGGCGACCTCCCGGTCCGAGGAGTCCGACTCGGCGTACGAGGTGAACCACGCGTAGGGGGTCTTGCTGTTGTTCTCGCCGTGCTGCGCGGTGCCCGTCTTGCCGCCGACGGTGGCGCCGGAGATCTGCGCGTTGGACCCCGTGCCCTCCTCGACGACCGTCCGCATCGCCGACTGGAGCTGCTCGGCGGTCGAGGAACTGACGATCCGCTCCGTGCCGGCCTCCTCGTCGTAGTCCTTCAGCACATCGCCGCCGCGGTCGGTGACCCGGCTGACCATATGGGGCGACACCATCTCCCCGTCGTTGGCGATCGCCGCCGACACCATCGCCATCTGCAGCGGGGTGGCGGTCACGTCGAACTGGCCGATCCCGGTGAGCGCGGTCTGCGACGGCTCCATGTCCGAGGGGTACACGCTGGTGTAGGCGCGCACCGGCACGTCCTGCGTCTCGTCGTTGAAGCCGAACTTCTCGGCCATCGCCCGCACCTTGTCCTGGCCCAGGGTGACGGCCGTCTTCGCGAAGACGTTGTTGCAGGAGTACTGGAGCGCGACCCGGAGCGAGGCGTTCTCACAGGGCGCGTCCGGGTTCTCGTTGGTGAGGTCCGTGACCGTGCCCGGCAGCGTGTACGGGTCGGGGCTGTCGGTCTTCTCGTCCACCGACGCGTACAGCCCGTCCTCCAGCGCGGCCGCCGCGACGACCAGCTTGAACGTCGAACCCGGCGGCAGCGGCTGTCGCAGCGCCCGGTTGGTGAGCGGCTTGTCCGGGTCCGAGGTGAGCTTCTTCCAGGCCTCACCCGCGGTGTTGGCGTCGGTCAGCGACGCCGGATCGTAGGACGGGGTCGACACCACCGCGAGGATCCGGCCCGTCCCCGGGTCGATCGCCACGGCCGCGCCCTTCTTGTCGCCCAGCGCCTCGTACGCCGCCTTCTGCACCGCGGGGTCGATGGTCGTCACCACGTTGCCCGGATCCGCCCGCCGGTTGGTGACCGTGTCCATCACCGTCCTCAGACGCGGGTCCGTGCCGTTGAGCAGGTCCGCGTAGATGCCCTCCAGTTGCGTCGGTGCGTAGGCCTGCGAGGCGTAGCCCGTCACGGCCGCGTACAGCGGGCCGTTCTCGTACGTGCGTTTGTACGCGAGATCGCCTCCCTTGGTCCGCGCCGAGCCGGTGACCGACTCACCGGCCACGATGATGTTCCCGAGCGGCTCCGCGTACGTCTCGATCGCGTTGCGCCGGTTGTCCTTGTCGTCCGCCAGTGCCCGGCCCTCGTAGAACTGCACCCAGGTCGCCCTGATCAGCAGGGCGAACACCAGCAGCAGCGTGAAGACCGAGGCACGCCTGATCGTCTTGTTCATCGCGTTCGGACAGACGAACGGAAGGGGGCACATCGTTCCCCTGCGCCCGGTTTCTCATCGTGTGTTCATGAAGCCCGCCTCATAGGCCGCGATGACGGCCTGGGTGCGGTCCCGGGCGCCCGTCTTGGCCAGCACCGACGCCACGTGCGTCTTCACGGTGGCGGGGCCGACCTCCATCCGCCGGGCGATCTCCGCGTTGGTCAGCCCGCCCGCCATGTGCCGCAGCACCTCGCTCTCGCGGCCGGTCAGCCGCGCCACCCAGGCGGGAGGCGCGGGGCGGGCGCGCGCGTGCTCGGCGGCCAGGGCGCGCACGGCCGCCGGGAACAGCAGCGTGTCGCTGCGGGACACCAGCCGCACCGCCCCGACTAGCGCGTCGGCCTCCACCCGCTTGAGGAGGAAGCCGGCGGCTCCGACGCGCAGGGCGTCGTACACGTAGGAGTCGTTCTCGAAGGTGGTGACGACGATGATCCGCGGCGGCCCGTCGGCACCGGCGAGGATCTGTTCGGTGGCGCGGATGCCGTCGGTCTCCGGCATGCGTACGTCCATCAGCACGACGTCCGGCCGCTGTTCCCGCACCACGGCCACCGCCTCCGCCCCCGTGGCCGCCTCACCGACCACGTCCATGTCCGGCTCGGCGGACAGGATGGCCCGCAGCGCGGTGCGCACCATGCGCTCGTCGTCGGCGAGGACGACACGGATCGGGGCGGGGCCGGTCATGAGGGCTCCTCGAGAGGATGACGGGGTCCGGCGGGACCGGGTGCGGACGGCGGGGGTGTCAGGGGCAGCCGTACGTGCAGGCGCCAGATGCCGTCCACCGGGCCGGCCCGTGCCGTGCCGCCCAGCAGACGGGTGCGGGAGGCGATGCCGGTCAGTCCGTGGCCGCCGCCGGTGCGGGGGACGGCCGGTGCCGTGAGGGGGTTCTCGACGGTGATCTCCAGGTGGCCGTCCCGCAGTTCGGCGCGCACGCCGACCCCGACGCTCCCGCCCGCGTGCTTGAGGGCGTTGGTCAGTCCCTCCTGGACGATGCGGTAGGCCTCGCGGGAGAGCACCGGCGGCAGCGTCTCCAACGGCGCGCCGATCGTGGCCGTCACCGTGCGCCCCGCGGCCCGGGTGCGGCGCAGCAGGCCGTCCAGATCGGCGGCGAGCGTGGGCGCCGGGGCCGTACCGGGCGCGTCGCCGTCGCGCAGCACCCCGAGCACCGCGTCGAGTTCGCCGACGGTGCGCCGGGTGGTCTCCTCGATCGCCGCGAGGGCCTCCCGGACGAACTCCTGGTCGGTGTCCAGGACCCGGCGGGCCGCGCTCGCCTGCAGGGTCACCGCGCTCAGCGCGTGCCCCACCGAGTCGTGCAGCTCGCGCGCCAGCCGGTTGCGCACGGCGAGGTCGGCGGCGCGTGCCTCGGCGGCGGCGAGCCGGTCCTCGGGGGTCGGGCCGAGCAGCGCGGGCGCCCAGCGGGCGAGCAGCGCACCCGCCCCCGCCGCACAGCCCGCCAGGGCGAGCAGCGACAACACGCCCGCGACCGGAGCGAGCGTCAGTGCCCATGGGTGCCCGAAGACCTCCGGCAGCCCGAGCCGGGTGTCCCACCATCCCGCGGCGAGCGGCAGCACGATCAGCACGGCCGCGAACGGCGGCAGCGCCAGCGACATCCCGGCGACGATCCCGCCGGCCCCCAGATGCACCGTGAACCACAGCGCCGTACGGGCCTTGGCCGCCCTGCCGCGGGCGGGTCCTTCGGCGAGCAGGGCCGCGTCCACCCCGCACAGCCAGCGCACCGCGGCGCCCTCCAGCGGCCGGGTCAGCGGGAAGAGCGAGGTGACGGCGGCGAGCGGCAGACCCACGGCGAACGAGGCGAGCTGGAGCAGGGGCGACGAGAAGACCTGGGTGGAGCCGGACACGGGGCCGACGACGACCGCGCCGACCAGGACGTAGGGCATGGCGAGCGCGCCGCCCAGGATCAGATGGATCCAGCGCAGCCGTGCCCGCCGGCCGAACAGCGGCCACAGGAACGCCCTCATGCCGCCGGGCGCCGCGCGGACCGCGCCGCGAGGAAGCGGGCGCCGACGGTGGCGACGAGGAGGCCGACGATCATCTGGCCAGCGTAGGTCAGCAGCATCAGGGCCGTCGGACGGTCGGCGGGATCTCCCCCGGAGAGCAGCGCGGCCGCGGCCATCCAGCCGCCCCAGCAGGCCACGGCGGCGGACCCGGCCCCCGCGAGGGCGAGCGGCACCCGCACCGGCAGCACCGGCACCGGCCGGAAGGCCAGCACCAGGCCCCCGGCGACCGCCGCCAGGAGGAAGACGACGTACAGGGACTCCAGGACATGGAAGTCGCTGCCCCGGTCCGCGGCGACGCCCTCGCCGAGCCCGGTGGTGCCGCCGCAGGCCCACACCGCCCGCAGGGTCAGCGGGAACAGGGCGGCCACGGCGGCCGCGACCGCCACCGCCCGCTGTGCCGACCCCGCCGGCCGGGCGGGCAGGTCCCACATCCGGCCGCGCCACAGGTGGCCCCAGCGGTCCCGGGCGTACAGCACGAACAGCGCGCCCAGCGCCAGGCCCTGCACGATGAACCCCCCGTAGACGACGGCGAACACCCAGGCGTGCAGGAAGGGTTCACCGTCCTCGCCGGAGGTGCCCGCGGCGCTCCCGCCGAACGCGCGCACCAGCAGCTGGAGCGGATAGCCGGCCATGACGGGTGCCAGCAGCCCCGTCGCCACCCACATCGGAACCGCGAGCAGCCAGGCGGGCACCGAGCGGCCCCACGGCCGGGTCAGCAGCAGCGCGAGCACGATCACCGCGCCGTCCATCAGGATCGTGAGGACGTTGGCGACGGCCATCGAGGCGGGGTGGTCGAGGAGCGGGCTGCCCGCCGGAATGCCCGTGCGACTGCCCGCCACCCACGCGGTCTTGAGGGTCAGGTACGGCAGGCAGGCCGTCACGGCGACGGCGCGCAGCAGCCTGCGGGAGCGGGGGAGCGTGCCGGAGCCGGTGGCGGCGGCGGGGGCGAGTGTCTGCGACATGGCCTCACACTCCCGCGCGGTGACCGGCCGGCGCGTCCTGCACGGCGACGATCCGCCTCCGCCGCGCGGGGGAGGGCCGGGTCAGCCGTCCAGCGTGAGCACCAGTTCGTCGATCTCCGCACCCCGCGCGGGGGCGTATCCGGTGGCCCGCGCGGACACGTCGAAGCCGCACCGCTCCAGCACGCGCCGCGACCCCGCGTTGTCCGCGGCCACCCGCGCGTACAGCGGGCGTTCGGTCACCTCGGACAGCAGACCGCCCAGCGCGGCCGTGGCGATGCCCTTGCCCCAGTAGGCGCGGTCGACCCAGTACGTCACCTCGCGCTCGCCCGGCTCCCCGTGGACCGACACGTGCCCCACCACGTCACCGTCGGCCAGCACCGTGCGCACCACGATCTCCGGCGAGCTGCGGATGTGCGCCCAGTGGGCGTCGAAGCGGTCCTGGTCGGCCGGGTCCTCGGGGGTGAAGGCCGCCATGCGCAGCGCCTCCGGGTCGTTCAACTGCCGGTAGAACACGGGCAGATCGCTGTCGTGCACCGGGCGCAGGGCGACGTCCACGGGTCAGAGCCTCCGGGTGGCCAGGGTCAGCCGGTCGCGGGCGTCGAACAGGGCGTCCTTGACCATCTGCTCGTGTGCGGGGGTGAGCCGGGCCACCGGCACCGAGCAGCTGATCGCGTCCCGGGCGGGGGTGCGGTACGGGATCGCCACACCGAAGCAGCGCAGCCCCAGCGTGTTCTCCTCGCGGTCCACGGCGAAGCCCTGTTCCCGCACCAGGTGGAGCTCCTCGATGAGCTTCTCCCGGTCGGTGATGGTGTTCTCGGTCAGGGCGGGCAGCGTCTCCGGGAGCATCTTGCGCACCTGCTCGTCGGAGTACGTGCTCAGCAGCGCCTTGCCGAGCGAGGTCGAGTGGGCGGGCAGCCGGCGGCCGACCCGGGTGAAGGGGCGCAGGTAGTGCTGCGACTGGCGGGTGGCCAGATAGACGACGTTGGTGCCGTCCAGGCGGGCGAGGTGGATGGTCTCGGTGGTGTCGTCCGACAGCCGGTCCAGCGTGGGCCGGGCCGCCGCGACGACCTCGTCGCCGTCGATGTAGGACGTGCCCACCAGCAGGGCCCGGACGCCGATGCCGTACCGCGTGCCGGTCGCGTCGGTCTCCACCCACCCGAGCTCCACGAGCGTGCGCAGCAGCATATACAGGCTCGACTTGGGGTAGCCGACGGCCTCCTGGACCGCCGCCAGGGAATGCATACCGGGGCGCCCGGCGAAGTATTCGAGCAGTTCAACGGTCCGCACCGCGGACTTGACCTGCGCCCCGCCGCCTGTCTCGCCAGCCGACATCGCCCTTGACCCCTTCGTTCGCCGGGAAATAGTCTCCACAGCAAGTTCATCCATGGAGACAGTGTTCAGTATATCGAACACCCGGTGGATGGCGTACATACTGCGGCATTGCATGCGGCAATCAAGTGGAGGGACCGCCGGTGGCAGCAGCACCAGTCTGGAGTGTCGACCCCCGAACCGGGAAGCAGCGGGAACAGGTTGCGGTGGAGGCCACAGCCCAGGAGGTGGATGCCGCCGTCCGCGCCGCGCACGACGCGCGCGGCGCGCTGACCGACCGCACCGTCCGCGCGGCCTTCCTGCGCACCGCCGCCGACGAGCTCGAGGCGGCCAGGGACCAGCTCGTCGAGGCCGCCGACGCGGAGACCGCGCTCGGCCCGGCCCGGCTCACCGGCGAACTCGCCCGCACCTGCTACCAGCTGCGGGCCTTCGCCGCCATCGTCGACGAGGGAGCCTTCCTCGACGTCGTCATCAACCACCCCGACGACACCGCGACCCCGCCCGTTCCGGACCTGCGCCGCTACAAGATCCCGCTGGGCGTCGTCGCCGTCTACTCCGCCTCCAACTTCCCCTTCGCCTTCTCCGTGGCCGGCGGCGACACCGCGAGCGCGCTCGCGGCCGGCTGCCCGGTCGTCGTCAAGGCCCACCCCGACCACCCCGGACTGTCCGAGCTGGTGGCCAAGGTGCTGCGCCGGGCCGCCGCCCGCCACGGCATCCCCGACGGCGTGCTGGGTCTGGTGCACGGTTTCGACGCCGGACTCGAGCTGATCAGGCACCCGCTGGTCTCGGCGGCCGGTTTCACCGGCTCCGTCCGCGGCGGCCGCGCCCTGTTCGACGCCGCCGCCGCCCGGCCCGTCCCCATCCCCTTCCACGGCGAGCTGGGTTCCCTGAACCCGGTCGTCGTCACCGAGGCCGCGGCGGCCGAGCGCGGCGAGGCGATCGGTGCCGGGCTGGCCGGTTCCATGACGCTGGGCGTGGGCCAGTTCTGTGTGAAGCCCGGTCTCGTCCTCACCCCCGCAGGCCCGGCCGGTGACGCGCTGCTGAAGTCCCTGACCGACGCCGTCAGCGACACCGACGCGGGCGTCCTGCTCGACCACCGCATGCGCGACAACTTCGTCGCCGGGGTCGCCGAACGCGCTCAACTGCCCGACGTGGACTCCCCGGTGACCCCGGGCGCCGGCGGCGAGCACACCGTCAGCGCGGGCTTCCTCACCGTCCCGGCGAGCCGGCTGGCCCGGGAGGGCGAGCACGACCTGCTCCTGGAGGAGTGCTTCGGGCCGGTCACCGTGGTGGCCCGCTACGAGGACGACAGCGAGGTGCGGGGTGTGCTGTCGCGGCTGCCGGGCAACCTCACGGCGACCGTGCAGCTGTCCGTGGAGGAGGCGGCGGGGGAGGGCCGCGGGGCCGAACTGGTACGGGAACTGACCCCGCTGGCCGGGCGGGTCCTGGTCAACGGCTGGCCCACGGGCGTCGCGGTCGCCCCGGCCCAGCACCACGGCGGCCCGTACCCGGCGACCACCTCCACGTCCACGTCGGTGGGCGGCACGGCCATCGAGCGGTGGCTGCGGCCGGTCGTCTACCAGGGGACGCCGGAGGCCCTGCTGCCCGAGGAGCTGAGGGACGACAACCCCCTGGGCCTGCCCCGGAGGTTCAACGGCCGGCTGGAGCGCTGAATCCTCCGCCGCCGAGTGCCCGCAGACGGGCTGCGCGGCGGCGTCGGACGGACGCCGCGGAACGCCGCCTCCGCCCCCGGGGGCGGCGTTCGCATGCTGTCGGGGGGCGGGTGCTGGTTGCGGGGCGTGTCACTGCGGCCGGGGATCAGGCCGGCTCCAGGCCCGCGTCCCGGGCCAGGAGCGCCGCCTGCACCCTGTTGTCGCAGTCGAGCTTGGTCAGGATCCGGCTGACGTACGTCTTCACCGTGGCCTCGCTCATGTGCAGACGGGCGCCCGCGTCCGCGTTGGACAGGCCCTCGCCCAGCAGGGCCAGCACCTCGCGTTCGCGTGCCGTCAGGCCGGCCAGGCGCCGGCGGGCCTCCTCGGCGCGCACGGTCGCGGCGGGGGAGGCGAGCGTGTCCACCACGTGCCGGGTGGCGGCCGGGGACAGATAGGCGTTGCCGGCCGCCGCCGCGCGCACCGCGTGGATCAGCTCCTGCGGCGCGGAGTCCTTCAGCAGGAAGCCCGCGCTGCCGTGACCGAGCGCCCGCAGGACGTTGTCGCGCTCCCCGAACGTCGTCAGGATCAGCACGCGCACCCGTGGCGCGGCGCGGCCGATCTCGGCCAGCGCGGTCAGCCCGTCCATCACGGGCATCTGGATGTCCAGCAGGGCCACGTCGACCGCCGTGCCGCGCACGGTCTCCACCGCCTCCCGGCCGTCCCGCGCCTCGGCCACGACGTCGATGTCGTCCGCGGAGGTGAGGATCATCCTGATGCCGGCCCTGATGAGCGGCTCGTCGTCGGCGACGAGGACCCGGATCACGCGGCCTCCTGCGCGGTGTCGGTATGACAAACGGATGATGGAGCCCGCTCATCATGCACGATGCCGTCAGGCGTGCGGCGACGTACCGTCGGGTCAGATCTCGTGCGGATAGGTCTCCTTGGAGGACAGCTTCCCGTCGCGGAAGCAGAAGCGGTAGACGATGTCGTCCTCGTCGTCCACGAAGTGCTCGCAGACCGCGTCCTCGGGCAGCGGCGGGCCGTCCTTCTCCACGCCGTCGGTGAGCATCGAGTCCCCGTCCGGGAACTTCTTCCGGAGGTCCGCCTCCGCGTCGCCCACCTCGGCCGACTCGTACACGCTCGCCGGGATGACGCCGCTCTCCACCTCGTCCAGCAGTTTCGACACACCCCAGACCAGGAGAGCGCCGACGCCCACGACGAGGACGACGGCGGTGAGGGCGCACCCGAGGGCGACGTTCTTCTTGCTGCTCATGATGGCGGCGAACTCCTTCTGCGGATCGGAGCGGTGTTCGGTGACCGCTCCACCGTCGCCCGCCGGGTCCTCGCCGTTCTGCCCCCGGAAGTCGTCGTCCGCGGCGACGGAAGTCGCGCCGTCCGGGCGGGCCACCGTCTCGCCGCTGCCGTAGGGCAGCACTCCGGCGAGCCGGAACCCGCCGTCGGGTGTGGGACCGGTGTGCACCATGCCGCCGACCAGCCGTGCCCTCTCCGCGAGGCCCGCCAGGCCCTGGCCGCCGCTGATCGCCGGCGGTCCCGCGGGCGCCCCGGCCGGCACCGGGCCGTTGGCCACCTCCACCACCAGGCTGTCCGGTTCGTAGCGCAGCGCCACGGTGATCGGGGCACCCGGCGCGTGCTTGTGCGCGTTGGTCAGGCCTTCCTGGGCGATGCGGTACACCGCGTGGTCGGCGGCGGGCGCGAGGGGCCGCCGGGTGCCGGAGCGGCGCAGCTCCACCGTCGCGCCCGCCGCCCGCGACGACTCCACCAGCCGGTCGACGGACGCCGCCGAGCGGGCCGCCGAAGGCGCGGTGTCCTCCCGGTCCGGCTCGGGCGCTCCCCCGTCGTCCCGCAGGATGCCCACGGCCTCGCGCAGCTCCCGCATCGCCGTCCTGGAGGCCTCCCGGAGGATGCCCACCCCCTCCCGCTGGCGGTCGGACAGGTCCGGGTCCACCTCCAGCGCCCCGGCGTGCACGGCGATCAGGGCGAGCTGGTGGCCGAGGCTGTCGTGCATGTCCTGGGCGATGCGCTGCCGTTCCAGCAGCCGGGCCTGACGTGCCACCATCGCCTGCTCGCGCACCAGTTGGGCGTTGTGCCGCTGCAGGGCGTCGAGCAGGGCATGGCGCTGGGCGCGGTACCGGGAGGCGAGCCCCGGCACGACCGCCAGCACCAGGAAGGGCGTGGCGCTGAGCACGGCCGTCAGCAGCAGCGACAGCCCGAGGCCGTCGTCGGCCGCGGTGGCGACGGTGAGGGCGAAGTAGAGGCCGAGCCCGGCCGCGTACGCGGCCAGCGCGTGCCCCGGGCGCTTGATGCGGCTGCCCGCCGACCAGCTCGCGCAGATCAGCAGCGCGAACGTGCCCACGACCGACCCGGCCAGGGCCGACGAGACCATCAGCACCGTCGCCGGCAGCGCGCGCCGGGCGAGCGACAGCACGGCGACGCACAGGGCCAGGGCGCCGCCCTTCACGGCGGACCCGGACTGCGTCGTGTAGAGGAGGCCCGCCGTCCCGCAGAGCACCAGGGCGAGGACGGCCTCCCCGACGATCCGTCCGGGGGGCCAGGGGGAGGCGGCGGCGAGCCGGGAACGGAGCGGCAGGCCTGGGCGGGGTGTCTCGCTTACGTCCACGCGCAGACCATAGAGGGCCGCCCCCGGGCGCCCGCGTCCCCCCTTCGGCTCGGTCCCGGACGACGAAAGAGAACACGCCGCCGCCTGATTCCCCTCACCTTTGGTGGCAGCGGGCATCGACTTATGGAGACTGCGCGGGCCCGGGCCACGGGGGCAGGATGGCTGCCCCGGACGCGCACCGGCGAGGGTGAGCGCCATCGACGACTGCGGGAGCGGACCAGTGGACAGCACGCGAGGCCGGACGAACGACCGCTTCACCATCCGGCAGAGGACCACCCTCATGATCAACCGGTATGTGGTGACCGAGACGCTGCCGGACGGCTCCGACGGCAGGGTCCTCGCCTTCGCCGAGCAGAAGCGGATGACGCTCAGGGAACGGATGACCTTCTACACCGACGACTCCCGGCGGGAGGTCCTGTTCACCGCCTCCGCACGCCAGGTCGTCGACCTCGGCGCCGTCTACGACGTACGCGACGCGGGGGACCGCTCCCTCGGCACCTTCCGCAAGAAGTTCGCCGCCTCCCTGCTGCGCTCGACGTGGGAGCTCGACCAGCCGGGCTCGGTCACCGCCGTCGGGCGGGAACGCAACCGGTTCGTGGCCGTGGCCCGCAGGCTCTGGGAGCTGCTGCCGCTCGACCTGGTGCCGTTCGTGTGGCCGTACCACTTCGACTTCACGTCCGACGGCGGACCGGTGATGAGCGTCGACAAGAAGATCGGACTGCGCGACCGCTACGTCGTCGACGTCACCTCCCCCGATCTCGACCTGCGCCTCGCCATCGCCCAGGCCGTCGCCCTCGACGCGCTCCAGTCCCGCTGACCGGGCCCCCGGCCCCCGGCGCCGGACGCCGCCTGGAAGAATTCCGGCATGGACCTGGACATCCCCGAACTCCCCTTTCCGCTGCGCACATACGGCCCCGAGGGCTCCTGGTCCTACGAGGACGGCGTCCTCACCGGATGGGCGGGGCCCCGGCAGGACCGCTTCGTGCCGCCCACCGGCGAGGCCCTGGACCCCGCGGCCGACGCGCCCCGTCTCCTCGGCGCGCCCGAGGGCGACTTCCAGCTGATCGCCCGGGTCACGGTCGGCTTCGCCGCCTCCTTCGACGCCGGCGTGCTCTACGTCCACGTCGGTGAGCGGGCCTGGGCCAAGCTCTGCCTGGAGTACTCGCCGGACGTGCCCACGTTGTGCACGGTGGTCACCCGGGGGCACTCCGACGACGCCAACTCCTTCACCGTCGACGGCAGTTCGATCTGGCTCCGGGTGAGCCGCACCGGCCGGGCCTTCGCCTTCCACGCCTCGCGCGACGGCGAGCGCTGGACCTTCGTCCGGCTCTTCACCCTCGGTGACGAGAAGGAGACCGCAGCCGCACTGGTCGGGTTCATGACCCAGTCCCCGATGGGGGAGGGCTGTGTGGTGACGTACGACCACATCGAGTACCGCTTCCAGTGGCCGCGTGATCTGCGGGACGGCAGCTGAGGGAATGAAAGCAGCTGCTTGAAGGTTCACCCAGTTACGGAGGAAGTCTCCGCACCCGTACGACCCTGGAGAGAACCGACTCATGCGCGTCGAGATCTGGAGCGACATCGCCTGCCCCTGGTGCTATGTCGGAAAGGCCCGTTTCGAGAAGGCGCTGGCCTCCTTCCCGCACCGTGAGCAGGTCGAGGTGGTGCACCGTTCCTTCGAGCTGGACCCGGGGCGGGCCAAGGACGACGTCCAACAGGTGATCCCCATGCTCGTCAAGAAGTACGGGATGAGCGAGGCGCAGGCCGAGGCCGCCCAGGACAACCTGAGCGCCCAGGCCGCCGCGGAGGGTCTGCCCTTCGGCGCCGGGGGCCGGGACAGCGGCAACACCTTCGACATGCACCGTCTGCTGCACTTCGCCCGCGGGCAGGGCCGCCAGACGGAACTGCTCGACCTGCTGTACCAGGCGAACTTCGCCGAGGAGCGGTCCGTCTTCAACGACGACGAACGACTCGTCGGGCTGGCCGTCGAGGCCGGCCTCGACGCGGACGCCGTGCGCAAGGTCCTGGCCGACCCCGAGGCGTACGCCGAGGAGGTCCGCGCGGACGAGCGCGAGGCCGCGCAGCTCGGTGCGCGAGGCGTGCCGTTCTTCGTGCTCGACCGCACGTACGGCGTCTCCGGCGCCCAGCCCGCCGAGGTCTTCGCGCAGGCGCTGAACCAGGCCTGGGGCGACCGCCCGCCGCTGCAGATGGCCGGCGGCGACGCGGAGGCCTGTGGCCCGGACGGATGCCCGGTGCCCCAGCAGTAGGCGGAACCCCGCAGCGGCTGAAGGCGCAGGTCGGCGCGTATGCATAAGGATTCCTTTGTGATACCGCGCAGAATTCGGCAATGGACGGGGAGGTCCCGGGGCCGCAGAGTGGTTCCATGGAGACCTTCGAGAGCCTCGTCCGTGCCGAGTTCACCCCGGAGAACACCTATCTGAACACCGCGAGCAACGCCCTCCTGCCGGCCCGCACCGTGGCGGCGCTCCAGGACGCCGTGCGGATCCGCGCGGAGGGCCGTTCGCTGGACCCGCTGTTCGCCGACGTCGAGGCCTGCCGTGCCGCCTACGCCCGGCTGGCCGGAGTCCCGGCCGGGCGGGTGGCGGCCGGGGCGACGGTCGCCCTGCACACCGCGCTGATCGCGGCCTCGCTGCCGCCGGGCGCCGAAGTCCTCACCGCGGAGGGCGACTTCACCTCCGTGCTGAACCCCTTCCACGCCCGCGGCGACCTCAAGGTGCGGGCGGTGCCGCTGGAGCGGCTCGCCGACTCCGTGCGGCCCGGCACCGCGCTGGTCGCGGTCAGCGCCGCACAGTCCGCCGACGGCCGGATCGCCGACCTGGCCGCGCTGAGCGAGGCGGCCCGCGCCCACGGGGCGCGCACCTACATCGACTTCTCCCAGGCGGCCGGCTGGCTCCCGGTGACGGCCGACGCGTACGACTACAGCGTCACCATCACCTTCAAGTGGCTGCTCGGCCCGCACGGTGCGGCCTTCCTCGTCGTGCCCGAGGACTTCGGCGATCTGACGCCGGTGCAGGCGGGCTGGGTCGCCGGGGAGAACCCGTGGGACAGCTGCTACGGCCCCGTCACCGAACTCGCCCGCTCCGCGCGGCGGTTCGACTCCAGCCCCGCCCTGTTCGACTACGCGGGGCTGCGGGCCTCCCTCGGACTGGTCGAGGAGCTCGGCGTGGACGCCATCCGTGCCCACGACCTGGCCCTCGCCGACCGGTTCCGCGCCGGGCTCGCGTCCCTCGGGCACCGGCCCGTGCCCGCACCCGGTTCACCGATCGTGTCCGTGCCCGGCCTCGGCCGGCTCCAGCCCGAGCTGGCCGAGGCCGGGATCCAGGTGTCGAACCGCGCGGGCAATCTCCGGGCGTCCTTCCACCTGTACAACACGCCCGACGACGTGGACCGGCTGCTGGACGCGCTGTCCCGCTGACCGGCGCCGGGCACACGGCAGCGGGCCGGCGCCTCCTTGTCCCACACGAGGAGGCCCGGCCCGCAGTCTGTTGGTGCGCCTACCGCACCGGAGTGACGTCCCTCACCGGACGGGGGTGAAGTCCCGCGCCCCGATGCTGTGCCGTCCGGGGGGCGACCCCCGGGCCCCCGGCCGGGGTCGGTTCACCGGACGGGGGTGAAGTCCCGCGCCCCGATGCTGTGCCGTCCGGGGGGCGACCCCCGGGCCCCCGGCCGGGGTCGGTTCACCGGACGGGAGTGAAGTCCCGCGCCCCGATGAACTCCGGCCGCCGGATCGGCGCCGCGAACGGCTCGACCGCCGCGTTCTCGACACTGTTGAACACGATGAACACGTTGCTGCGCGGGAACGGCGTGATGTTGTCCCCGGAGCCGTGCATGGCGTTGCAGTCGAACCAGGTCGCCGAGCCGGCCTTGCCGGTGAACAGCTTGATGCCGTACTCCGACGCCATCTTCGTCAGCGCCTCGTCGGACGGCGTCCCCGCGTCCTGCATCTGCAGGGACTTCTTGTAGTTGTCCTTCGGCGTGGCCCCCGCGCACCCGAGGAACGTCTTGTGCGACCCCGGCATGATCATGAGACCGCCGTTGGTGTCGTAGTTCTCGGTGAGCGCGATCGAGACCGAGATGGTGCGCATGTTCGGCAGGCCGTCCTCGGCGTGCCAGGTCTCGAAGTCCGAGTGCCAGTAGAAGCCGCTCGCGCCGAAGCCCGGCTTGACGTTGATCCGCGACTGGTGGACGTAGACGTCGGAGCCGAGGATCTGCCGGGCCCGCCCGACGACCCGCTCGTCGCGCACCAGCTTCGCGAACACCTCGCTGATCTTGTGCACTTCGAAGACGGACCGGATCTCCTTGGACTTCGGCTCCACGATCGAGCGCTCGTCCGCACGGATCTCCGGGGCGGTGGTCAGCCGCTCGAGCTCGCGCTGGTACTCGCCGACCTCGTCCGGACCGATGAGCTGGTCGATGGCGAGGAAGCCGTCGCGGTCCAGGGCCTGCAGGTCAGCGGCCGAGACGGGGCCGGGGGTGTCCGGGGAGCCCCAGACGACCGGGTCCTGCCGGGGAGTGGCCACCTCGGTGGCGCCGCGGGTGGGGTAGAGATCGGTGACGTTCGTGGTCGTGGTCACGGTGACTCACACCTCCTCGGTGAGCAGCGGGTAGACGCCGTTCTCGTCGTGGTCCTCCCGTCCGGTGACGGGCGGGTTGAAGACACAGATGCAGTGGAAGTCCTCCTTGACCTTGAGCGTGTGCCGCTCGTGGCCGTTGAGGAGGTACATGGTCCCGGGCGTGATGGTGTACGTCTTCCCGGTCTCGCGGTCGGTCAGTTCGGCCTCGCCCTTGGTGCAGACGACGGCCTCGATGTGGTTCGCGTACCACATCGACGTCTCCGTACCCGCGTACAGAATCGTCTCGTGCAGGGAGAAGCCGACCTTCTCCTTGGCGAGGACGATGCGCTTGCTCTCCCACGTGCCGGACGCGGATTTCACGTGCCGGTCGGTGCCTTCGATCTCCTTGAACGAACGGACGATCACGGTGTTGCGATGCCTCCTCGGCTCGGATGTGTGTTTCAGGCGGTCTCGCGGACGGCGCGGGCGAGGGTCCGCAGGCCCTCGTCCAGCTCGTCCGGGGTGATGGTCAGCGCGGGGAGCAGCTTGACGACCTCGCTCTCGGGGCCGGACGTCTCGATCAGCAGCCCGAGTTCGAAGGCGCGCTTGGCGATGCGGCCGGCGCGGTCCTTGTCGTGGAACTCCATGCCCCACACCAGGCCCCGGCCGCGGTACTCCTTCACGGCGGCGAGGTTCTCCTCGGTGATGGCGATCATCGCCTGCTCGACCTGCTCACCGCGCGAGCGGGTCTGCTTCTCCATCGCGGACCCGTCGGCCCAGTAGGCCTCCAGTGCCGCGGTGGCCGTGACGAAGGCGGGGTTGTTGCCGCGGAAGGTGCCGTTGTGCTCGCCCGGCTCCCAGACGTCCAGTTCGGGCTTGAACAGCGTCAGCGCCATCGGCAGTCCGTAGCCGCTGATCGACTTGGACACGGTGACGATGTCGGGCGTGATGCCGGCCTCCTCGAAGGAGAAGAAGGCACCGGTGCGGCCGCAGCCCATCTGGATGTCGTCGACGATGAGCAGCATGTCCTGGCGTTCGCACAGCTCGGCCAGGGCGCGCAGCCACTCGGGCCGGGCGACGTTGATGCCGCCCTCGCCCTGGACGGTCTCGACGATCACGGCGGCGGGCTTGTTGAGGCCCGAGCCCTGGTCCTCCAGGAGCCGCTCGAACCACAGGAAGTCCGGGACCTGGCCGTCGAAGTAGTTGTCGAACGGCATGGGCGTGCCGTGCACCAGCGGGATGCCGGCGCCGGCCCGCTTGAAGGCGTTGCCGGTCACGGCGAGCGAGCCCAGCGACATGCCGTGGAAGGCGTTGGTGAACGACACGATCGCCTCGCGCCCCTTCACCTTCCGCGCCAGCTTCAGCGCGGACTCCACGGCGTTGGTGCCCGTCGGGCCCGGGAACATGACCTTGTACGGCAGGTCACGGGGGCGGAGGATGTAGTTCTGGAAGGACTCCAGGAACGCGCGCTTGGCCGTCGTCGACATGTCGAGGCCGTGGGTGACGCCGTCGCGCTCCAGGTAGTCGATGAGCGCGCGTTTCAGCACGGGGTTGTTGTGCCCGTAGTTGAGTGAGCCCGCTCCGGCGAAGAAGTCGAGGTACTCGTGGCCGTCCTCGTCGTACATGCGGCTGCCGTGCGCACGGTCGAAGACGGCGGGCCAGCCGCGGCAGTAGCTTCGCACCTCGGACTCGAGGGTCTCGAAGACGCTGAGATCGGGCTGGGTGATGGTCACGACGAATCGCTCCTCGGTGGCGTGGGAGGTCAGAGGGAGTCGGAAGATCAGGGGTGCGGGCCGTGCGGGCCGGCGGCTCAGAGCGCGAACGGTCCGATGCGGTACAGGACCTCGGGGTCGTGCGGCCCGTCGGGGAACTGTCCGGCGTCGAACAGCACCTCGCGCTCCAGCAGGGCGCCGTGGCGCTCCGCGAACGCGGTGAACAGTCGCTCGGACGCGGTGTTGCCCGGCGTGATGGTGGTCTCCACGGTGTCCACGCCGTGCTCCGCGGCGGTCCGGGCGGCCAGACCGTCGAGCAGGGCGGCGGCGAGGCCGCGGCCGCGGTACGACGCGTCGACCGCGACCTGCCAGACGAGCAGGGTGCGCGGGCTGTCCGGTCGCAGATATCCGCTGACGAAGCCGATCGGCTCTCCGCGCTCGTCGCGAGCGACGGCCGAGGTGGCGGCGAAGTCGCGGCACCACAGCAGATAGCTGTACGACGAGTTCAGGTCGAGAACCTTCGAGTCCCTGGCTATCCGCCACAGCACGGCTCCGTCCGCCACGGTGGGGCGGTCGATTTGCAGGTCTGCTTGTGCGGCAGTCATGCGAATTGAACTTACCGAGGTAAATTCAAAATTGCATCGTCTGTCGGGGTTCCGTACGAGCTTGATCTGTGTTATCACGCGGGCGGGCGGGTCCGCGCGAAAACTGGCCTATATGCACCATTTCTGCCGGTACATAAGGCGCAAAAGGGGCGTGGTGTGGAACCGGTCACAAGTGTGTAACTCCGGTGACTCCCCGCTTCCCCTTCTCGAAATCGTGGCGTTTAGGGCCGAGGAAAGCGGGCAGAAGAAGACGGGAAGCTGCTCCGCAAGGTAATCGAGAAATAAGGGAAAGAATGGCGCCGCAGAATGTGTGCGACGGATTCCGATAATCGCTCGGAATTCCAGGACGGGCGATCAGCCCCAGGCCGCTTCCACGGCCCGCAGGGCACCCGCCGTATCCACGTCGAGCCCGTGCTCGCCGAGCGCCGCTCCCAGCGCCGTCAGGCTCGACCGCACCACGCCCGGCGTCGCCTCGGGGCCGTAGTGGTTGACGCGGATCATCTCCTTGGCGAGCGCACCCCCGCCCGCGGCCAGCGGAACGGCGGGGTCGGCGGCCAGCGCGCGGGCCACCAGGTCCGCGGCCACCGTGCCGGCCGGTGCCCGCAGCGTCGTGGCGACCGGTGCGGCCTCCGCCGCGTCGTGGACGTACGGCGTGAGACCCCCGCCCAGTGCCAGGGCGCCCGCCCGCGTCGCCGCCGCGGCCGACGCGTGCCGGGCCATCACGACGTCCGGGCCGACCGCCTCGATGCGCTCCACGCACGCCTGGAGCGCCAGCATCTCCAACTGGGCCGGCGCGTGCAGCAGCGTCGTGCGGCCGCCGTCGATCCAGCGCTCCTTCCAGTCCAGCAGGGAGAGGTAGGAGCGGCGCGGTGCCCGCGGGTTCGCCGCCATCCGCGCCCACGCGCGCTCGCTCACCGACACCGCCGACACCCCGGCCGGGCCGCCCATCGCCTTCTGGGCGCCGATCACGCACAGGTCCACGCCCCATGCGTCCGGCAGCACCGGCTCCGCGCCGATCGAGGCCACCGCGTCCAAATAGAAGAGCGCCCCGTGCTCCCGCACCACCTCGCCGATCTCCGCGACCGGGTTGGTGTTCCCGGTGGCCGCCTCCGCGTGCACCAGGGACACGAAGTCGATCTCCGGGTGCGCCGCGAACGCGGCCCTGACCTGCTCGGCCGTCACCGCCGTGTGGAAGGGCACCGTCAGATCGACCACGGTGGCGCCGCAGTCCCGCAGCCAGTCGCCGAAGGTCTGTCCGTAGGGGCCGGTGATGACGTTCAGCGCGGTCGTGCCGGGACCGGCGGTCGCGCGGATCGCGCCCTCCAGCGGCAGCAGTGCCTCGCCCTGCATGATCACGACGTCCTGCCGGGTGTTCAGCAGCCGTGCCACCCGGTCCTCGATCGAGGCGAAGTGCGCGGCGCTCAGCGGGGGCAGACCGAGGAGAAGATGGGTCACGGCGGGGCTCTCTCTGCTTCGCGACAGCGCGGGTACGACGCAGTCGAGGGTAAACCGTCGCCCGCGGGGAAGCGGACCGCAGGGTTCTTAGGCCGTACCGCCCCGCTGCCATCGGTTTGGTTTGAGGACCTCAAACCTCTCCTTATAATCGGAACCCACAGTTCCCTGACAGGAGGCCCCCGTGAAGACGCTCCTCGGCCGCCGGACCCGCGTTCTGGCCGCCACCACCGCGACGGCCGGGCTGGTGCTCCTGACCGCCTGCACCTCCAGCGACGACGGAGGCAGCGGTTCCACGACCGCCGCCGGCGGGATCGAGCTCGTCAAGGCGGGGCAGCTCACCACCTGCACCCACCTTCCGTACCCGCCCTTCCAGTCGGAGATCGACGGCAAGGTCCAGGGCTTCGACGTGGCGCTGATCGACCTGGTCGCCGACGACCTCGAGGTGAAGCAGCAGATCCTCGACACGCCCTTCGAGAACTTCAAGACCGGCGCCTTCCTCAACTCCGGCGAGTGCGACCTGGCCGCGGCCGGGATGACCATCACCGAGGAGCGGAAGAAGAACGTCGACTTCTCCGACCCGTACTTCAACGCCACCCAGGCCGTCCTCGTCGACAAGGACAGCGGCGTCACCTCCCTCGCCGACGTGAAGTCCAAGAACGTCAAGCTCGGCGCGCAGGCGCAGACCACCGGCGAGGACTACGTCAAGGGCGAGGGCTTCGACCCGGTCTCCTTCGAGTCCTCCGACGCCGTCCTCAACGGCCTGCGCACCGGCCAGGTCAAGGCCGTCGTCATCGACTACCCCGTCGTCCAGGGCTGGCTGAAGGACCAGGCCAACGCGGACGCCTTCCAGGTCGCCGAGCAGATCGACACCGGCGAGCAGTACGGCTTCACGGTGAAGAAGGGCAACACGGCCCTGCGCGAGGCCGTGAACAAGGCACTCGCGGACGCCAAGGCCGACGGCACGTACAAGAAGCTCTACGAGCAGTGGATCGGCCCGTACGACGAGTCCGCCGCCTCGCCGGCGGCATCCTGATTCCATGACCGACACGGAGAAGCAGCAACTCCAGCCGAAGAAGAAGGGCCTGACCCGGCGCCAGAAGCGCAGCCTGTCGCGCGGCATCCAGTACGCCGTGTTCGTCGCGGCCGTGATCGCCTTCGCGGTCGCGGCCGACTGGGACCGGCTGCAGAACCAGTTCGCGCAGGCCGACATCGCCGAGCGGATGTTCCCCGACGTCATCACGCTGGCGCTGAAGAACACCGTCCTCTACACGGTCACCGGCTTCGCCGTCGGGCTCGCCCTCGGCATGCTGATCGCGCTGATGCGGCTGTCGTCCGTCGGGCCCTACCGCTGGCTCGCCGGGATCTACATCGAGATCTTCCGGGGCCTGCCCGCGCTGCTGATCTTCATCTTCATCGGCGTCGCCGTGCCGCTCGCCTTCCCGGGCACGGAGATCATCGGCGGCACCTACGGCAAGGTCGCCCTCGCGCTCGGCCTGGTGGCCGCCGCGTACATGGCGGAGACGATCAGGGCCGGCATCCAGGCGGTGCCCAAGGGGCAGATGGAGGCCGCCCGGTCCCTGGGCTTCTCGCCCGCCCGGGCCATGGTCTCCATCATCATCCCGCAGGCCTTCCGGATCATCCTCCCGCCGCTCACCAACGAACTCGTCCTGCTCTTCAAGGACTCCTCGCTGGTCCTCTTCCTCGGCGTCACCCTGGAGGAGCGCGAACTGTCCAAGTACGGCCGCGACCTGGCCAGCCAGACCGCCAACTCCACCCCGATCCTGGTGGCCGGACTGTGCTACCTGCTGATCACCATCCCGCTCGGCTTCGTCGTGCGCCGGATGGAGGCCAAGGCCCAGGAGGCCGTGAAATGAGCCGACCGGAGATCCGCGTCAGCGGTCTGCACAAGTCCTTCGGCGACAACGAGGTGCTGCGCGGCATCGACCTGGAGATCGGCCAGGGCGAGGTCGTCTGCGTCATCGGCCCGTCCGGCTCGGGCAAGTCGACCCTGCTGCGGTGCGTGAACCTCCTGGAGGAACCCACCAAGGGCCAGGTCTTCGTCGGCGGTACGGAACTCACCGACCCGGACGTCGACATCGATGCCGTACGCCGCCGCATCGGCATGGTCTTCCAGCAGTTCAACCTGTTCCCGCACCTCACGGTCACCGAGAACCTGACGCTGCCGCAGCGCCGGGTGCTGCGCCGGGTGAAGGCGGAGGCCGCACGGGTCGCCGCCGAGAACCTGCGGCGCGTCGGCCTCGCCGAGAAGGCGGACGCCTACCCGTCCTCCCTCTCCGGCGGCCAGCAGCAGCGCGTCGCCATCGCCCGCGCGCTGGCCATGGGCCCCGAGGTGATGCTGTTCGACGAGCCGACCTCGGCGCTCGACCCCGAGCTGGTCGGCGACGTCCTCGCGGTGATGCGGATGCTCGCGAACGAGGGCATGACGATGATGGTCGTCACCCACGAGATGACCTTCGCCCGCGAGGTCGCCGACCGGGTCGTCTTCATGGACGGCGGAGTGATCGTCGAGGACGGCCCTCCCGACCGGGTCATCGGCGACCCGCGGCACGAACGCACCCGCCACTTCCTCTCCCGCCTCCTGGACCCCGCCATGGCGGACGTGGAGGAGGAGACCTCGGACCAGGTGGGCAAGCCCGAGTAGCGTCTTATTAGGGTGCCGGGTATGAGTGAACGCGCGGTGCTGCACGTGAAGGGGCGGATCCTCGTCGGCCCGGACGAGGTCCGCGACGAGCTGTGGGTCGTCGACGGCCGGATCTCCTACGACCGCCCGGCCGGCGCCCGCGACGTGCGCACCGTCGAGGGATGGGTGCTGCCCGGCCTCGTCGACGCCCACTGCCACGTGGGCCTCGACCGGCACGGCGCGGTCCCCGAGGACGTCGCCGAGAAGCAGGCGCTCACCGACCGCGACGCCGGCGCGCTCCTGCTGCGCGACGCGGGCTCGCCCTCCGACACCCGGTGGATCGACGACCGCGACGACCTGCCGAAAATCATCCGGGCCGGCCGGCACATCGCCCGCACCCGCCGCTACATCCGGAACTACGCCTGGGAGGTCGAGCCCGACGACCTCGTCGCGTACGTCGCCCAGGAGGCCCGGCGCGGCGACGGCTGGGTGAAGCTGGTCGGCGACTGGATCGACCGCGACCTGGGCGACCTGTCCGCCTGCTGGCCGCGCGGCGCCGTCGAGGCGGCGATCGCCGAGGCGCACCGGCTGGGCGCCCGCGTCACCGCGCACTGCTTCGCCGAGGACTCCCTGCGGGACCTGGTCGAGGCCGGCATCGACTGCGTCGAGCACGCGACGGGCCTGACCGACGACACCATCCCGCTCTTCGCCGAGCGGGGCGTGGCGATCGTCCCCACCCTCGTCAACATCGCCACCTTCCCCGCGCTCGCCGACGGCGGCGAGTCGAAGTTCCCGCGCTGGTCGGCCCATATGCGCCGGCTCCACGAACGCCGCTACGACACCGTGCGCTCCGCCTACGACGCCGGCATCCCCGTCTTCGTCGGCACGGACGCCGGCGGGACGCTCCCGCACGGTCTCGCCGCCGACGAGGTCGCGGAACTGGCCAAGGCCGGCATCCCTCCCGTCGAGGCCCTGGCCGCCGGCACCTGGGCGGCCCGGAAGTGGCTCGGCCGACCCGGCCTGGAGGAGGGCGCCCCGGCGGACCTGGTGGTCTACGGCGCCGACCCGCGCGCGGACGTCCGCGTGCTCACGGATCCGCGCCGGGTGGTGTTGAACGGGCGCGTCATCGGGTAGGAGCGCCCGCCCGGCGGGACACACGCGGGTGACGGCGGGGAACAGCCGTGCCCCATGATTCGAACGCATCCGCCAAGCCGCCTCGAAGGAGTGAAGAGTCGGCGGATCGCTGACGGTCTGCCGTGCACGCGGACATTCTTTCCGGGTCCCAGTCATGTCTCATGGGGGTCCCACCGCCTTGAACAGCATCAACTTCCGTATGCCCGCACGTCGTTGGGCAATCGTCGCCGTGGCCACCGCTCTCGCCGCGGGGCCCGCCGCCGTGGCCGGTACCGGCTCCGCGTACGCCACCGAGGAGCGGGGCAGCGCGAGCGCCGCCGTGCTGCGCACCGGGCTCGACGTCTCCCTGCTCAACAAGACCGTCCACGCCCCGCTCTCCGTCTCCCTCAACGAGGTGCGGGCACCGCAGAGCGCGCGGAGGACGGCCCTCACCGCCAGCCTGGACGGCGTCGACGGCGGCAGGCCGTTCAGCGTGCTGCGGGCGGAGGTGGCCGACGCGAAAGCGACGGTCGACGGCGACCGTGCGGAGGCGTCCACCACCCTCGCCAAGGCCCGGCTCCATGTCCCCGGGCTGCCGCTGCTGTCGGTCGTCGAGCTCGAGACGGTCGGCTCGAAGGCCGTCTGCGAGGCGGGGAGGGCGCCGCACGCCTCGGTGACGCTGCCGGCCTCGGCGACGGTCCTCGGCAAGCGGGTCTCGCTGACCTCCGGTGGTCCCACCGAGGTGGAGGTGCCGGGGGTCGGGTCGGTCCGGCTGGACCTGTCGAAGACGTCGACGACCTCGACGACGGCCGCGGCGACGGCACTGCGACTCGACGTGTCCGTCGATCCGTTGAAGCTCAATGTCGCCGAGGTGGAGGGCACCGTCACGCTGGCGGAGGCGAAGTGTGAGATCCCTGCCGTCGAGGTCGCCGCCGAGGATTCTGCCGACGTCCGGCCGCAGGGGGCGAGGGCGGAGGCGGCGGAGCCCGAGGAGGCGAACCTCGCCGAGACGGGCGGGAACTCTCTGACGCCGTACATCGCGGGCGCTGCGGTCGCCCTGCTGGCGGCGGGCGGGGGAGCGGTCGCCCTGGCCCGCCGGGGGCGCGCCAACTGAGGCATCCCCGCTTCTCAAACGCCGGAGCGGCTGGAATCAGCCCTCCGGCGTTTGAGGAGCGGGGGTCCGGGGGCAGCGCCCCCGGGTCGGGAACGGGAAGGGGCGGCGGGGGCGATTCAAACCCGCCCCAGCGACCTGCCCAGCGCGTCCAGGAACCCGTCCGTCGTCCCCCGGTCCCGCACCGCCACGCGCAGCCAGTTCTCGTCGAGGCCCGGGAACGTGTCGCCTCGGCGGGTTGCGTAGCCGAGGGTGCGCAACCGCTGCCGCACGCCCCTCGCGGCCGGGACGCGTACCAGGACGAAAGGGGCCTCCGCCGGTTCCATCACCCGTAGGCCGTGGGACGTGAAGTCCCGCAGGCCTGCGATCAGGTGGGCGCGGTGCGTCGCGACGACGCGGGCCGCCTCCTCCGCCTCCGCGAGCGCCGCAGGCGACACGCACGCCTCCGCCGCCGCCAGCGCCGGTGTGGAGACCGGCCACAGCGGCTGGGCGCGCTCCAGTTCCGCGACGGTCTCCGGGGCGGCCAGGACGTAGCCGATCCGCAGCCCCGCCAGCCCCCACGTCTTGGTCAGGCTGCGCAGGACGACGAGACCGGGGACGTCCGTACGACCGGCCAGCGCCTCGCGCTCGTCCGGCACCGCGTCCATGAACGCCTCGTCCACCACCAGCGTCCGCCCGGGACGGGCCAGCCGGGTGACGTCGCCGGCCGGGTGAAGCACCGACGTCGGGTTCGTCGGGTTGCCGATCACCACCAGGTCCGCGTCCTCGGGCACCGCCGCCGGGTCCAGCCGGAAACCCTCCGCCTCCCGCAGCAGCACCCGTTCCACCGTGTGCCCGGCGTCCCGCAGCGCCGCCTCCGGCTCGGTGAACTGCGGATGCACCACCACCGGTCGCGACACCTTGAGCGCCCGCGCCAGCAGCACGAACGCCTCCGCCGCGCCCGCCGTCAGCAGCACCCGCTCCACGGGCAGCCCGTGCCGCGCCGCCACCGCCGCCCGCGCGGCCCGCCCGTCCGGGTAGGAGGCGAGCCCCGCCAGCGACGCCGCGACGCGCTCCCGCAGCCACGCCGGGGGCGTGTCCGCGCGGACGTTCACCGCGAGGTCGACCAGCGCGACGCCGTCGTCACGGACCTCGGCGTCCCCGTGGTGCCGCAGATCGTGCCCGCCGGCCGTCGGCTCAGTGCGCATGGGAGTGCGCGTGGCCGTGCCCGTGGTGATGCCCGTGATGGTGACCGTCGTCGTCCGGATGGAAGTGCGGCTGCTGCGCGAGCCCCACCTTGTCCTCGAAGCCCGGCAGCGCGATCCGGTACACGCACGAGTCGCAGTTCATCCGGAGATCCCCCTTCACGGCCTCCTCGTACCGCTCCCACACCAGATCCAGCAGCTCCGGCTCCGGGCCGATCACGTCCGCCGACCGCACCCGCGTCTCCGGGTGCGCCGCCGCCCACTCCTCCGTCTGCCGCCGCACCCGGTCCGGCAGGATCCCGGTGAACAGGAAGTACGGCAGGACCACGACCCTGCGAGCCCCCAGCCGTGCGCAGCGGTCCAGCCCGCCCGGCACGTCCGGCGCCGCAAGCGACACGAACGCCGTCTCCACGCCCGCGTAACCGCGCCCCTCCCACAGCAGCCGCGCCGCCTTGAACACCTCGGCGTTGGCGTCCGGGTCCGTCGACCCGCGTCCCACCAGCAGCACGGTCACCTCGGCGGGATCCCAGGACGGGTCGACCGCCTCCGCCAGCCGCCGCTCGAGCACGCTCAGCAGCGCGGGGTGGGGGCCCAGCGGACGACCGTAGGTGTACGAGATCCCCGGGTGGCGTTCCTTCTCGCGGGCCAGCGCCGCCGGGATGTCCCCCTTGGCGTGCCCGGCGGACACCAGCATCAGAGGTACGGCGGCGAACCGCCGCACCCCCCGCTCGACCAGCTCGCCGACGGCCTCGCCCAGCGGCGGCGGGGAGAGCTCGATGAAGCCTCCGGCGACGGGCAGTTCGGGATGGCGGCGCCCCAGCTCCCGCACGAAGTCGCGGAACGCCTCCGCTCCGGCGTCGTCCCGGGTGCCGTGTCCGGCGATGAGCAGGGCGGGCGGGGTGGTCACAGGGTCTCCTCGGCTGAAATCGGTTGGTACAGCAGGGCGTTGAGTGCGGCCGCGGCGACCGCGGACCCGCCCTTCTCGGACACGTTGCTCACGGCGGGCAGTCCGCTCTCCCGCAGTGCGGCCTTGGACTCGGCGGCGCCGACGAAGCCGACCGGCAGACCGACGACGAGGGCGGGGGAGGCGTCCAGGGCCAGCAGCTCCTCCAGGGCGGTCGGCGCACAGCCGATCACCCACAGCGCGCCCGGACCGACCTCCTCGTACGCCAGCCGCACGGCGTGCGCCGAACGCGTGAGCCCCGGACCGGCGACGGCGTCCTTGAGCCGGCACACGGTCTCCCGGCGGGTGATCCCCGCCGCGACCATCTCCACGTCCACCACGACCGGCGCACCGGCGTGCAGCGCGGCATGGGCCCGCACCAGCTCCGCCTCGTCCATGACGAGGTCGGAGGCGTACTCCAGGTCGGCGGCGGAGTGGATGACCCGCTCCACCACCGCCCGGGTCAGCGGCGGGAAGTGCGACGTGTCCAGGCGGGCGCGCAGCCGCCGGAAGGACTCCTGCTCGATGGGGTGCACCACGCGGTTCACCGGGCCTCCTCCTGCCAGCGGTAGCCACGCGGGGTGACCATGCGTCCCGCGATCTCCCGGGTCGCCGTGTTGCCCACGGTCACGACCGTCATCATGTCGACCGTCGCCGGATCGAGCGCGGCCAGTGTGGTCAGCCGGCTCGACTCGTCCGCGCGGGACGCGTTGCGCACGACCCCGACCGGCGTCGCCGGCGCCCGGTGCTCGGCGAGGATGCCGAGGGCCTTCGGCAACTGCCAGTCACGGCCCCGGCTGCGCGGGTTGTAGAACGTCACCACGATGTCGGCCTCGGCCGCCGCCCGCACCCGCCGCTCGATGACCTCCCACGGCGTGTGCAGGTCGGACAGGCTGATCGACACGTGGTCGTGGCCCAGCGGCGCCCCGAGGACCGCCCCGGCCGCCAGCGCCGCCGTCACACCGGGCACCCCGACCACGTCGATGTCGTCCGACGCCTCCGCGAGCGCCGGGGACGCCATGGCGTACACGCCCGCGTCCCCGCTGCCGATCAGCGCGACCGCCCGGCCGCGCCGGGCCTGTGCGACGGCCGTACGGGCCCGCTCCTCCTCCGCCCCGAGGCCCGACTCCAGCACCCGCGTGCCGGGCCGCAGCAGATCGCGGATCTGGTCGACGTACTGGTCGAGGCCGACCAGGACGGAGGCGCGGCGCAGTTCGGCCTTCGCCCGCGGGGTGAGCAGATCCCGGGCACCCGGCCCCAGCCCCACCACCGCCAGCCGCCCCCGCCCCGGACGCCGTACCACCGCACAGGTCGCCATCGCGGGACGTGCCGCCGACTTCCGTTTGGGCACGAGGAGTTCACCCCCGCGCACCAGCGCGGCGGCCTCCGCGACCGACGGGGTGCCGACGGCGGCCAGCGGGGCGTCGGACGGGTTGGGCACGTCGACCCGCGCCAACTCCTCGGCGCCGTACGTCACCAGGGGCACCCCGAGGCGCCGGGCCGCCTCCACGATGCCCTCCTCCCCGGCCTTGGCGTCCACGGTGGCAAGCTCGGCCAGTGACGCCGCCGACAGCCCGGCCCCGCGCAGCGCGTCCTCGACCAGGCCGAGCACCTCCTCCACGGGAGCACCCTTCGACGCGCCGACGCCGACGACGAGGGTGGGCGGCCGCAGCACGGCCTCCCGCTCGCCCGGCTCGACCAGCCGGTCCGTGACCCGGATCGTGTACGACCCCTCGTCCGCGACCGGCAGCGGCGGCAGCGGCCAGGTCACCTCGGGGTGCAGCGCGACCGCCTCCCCGTCCAGCAGGGCCCGCGACACGGCGGCGACGTTCCCCTCCACCGGCAGACCGACGGTGTCCAGACCCGGCAGGCCGGCCGCGTCGGTCGCCGTCGTCACCACCGGCTCCGCGCCCAGCACCTCGCCGACCGCGCGGGCGAGGTCGTTGGCCCCGCCGCCGTGCCCGCCCAGCAGCGACACCGCGAACCGTCCGCCCTCGTCGACACAGACCACGCCCGGATCGCTCGCCTTGCCGGCCAGCAGCGGCGCCACCAACCGCACCACGGCCCCCGTGGCGAGGAAGCACACGAGCTGCTCGCACTCGGCGAACGCGGCCCGCACGGCGTCGGGTACGGGACCCTCGTACACCCGCGTACGGTCCGGCCACGCGGCGGCCAGCCGGTCCCGCGCCGCTGCTCCCGCCGCGGTGGCGGAGATGAGGCCGATCACTGGTCGACTCCTTCGCTACGGCCGTGGGGCCGGACGCCCCACAGCAGGAAAACGGGATTGGCCGCCGCGAGCCGGGTCACGTCCCCGGGCAGCGGCGCCAGCCGCGACGACTGCAACAGCACGCCGTCGCAGCCGAACCCGGCGCCGGCGAGCGCCTCGCGCACGGCCGGCACCCGGTCGAGGGCGGCCAGCGCGACCACCACCGTCCGCCGGGCCCGCCGCGCGCACGCCGTGACGACGGCCGGCAGCTCCCGCCCGCCCCCGCCGACGAACACCGCGTCGGGATCGCCCTCCAGACCGGCCAGCGCCTGAGGCGCCGTCCCGTGCACCACCCGCACGTCGACCCCGTGCGCGGCGGCGTTGGCACGGACGCGCTCCACCCCGTCCGGGGTCTTCTCCACGGCGGTGACGGCGGCACCGAGCCGGGCGCACTCCACGGCGACGGACCCCGAGCCCGCGCCGACGTCCCACACCAGCTCACCGGGGCGCGGCCCCAGCCGGGCCAGCGCCAGCGCACGCACCTCGAACTTGGTGATCATGGAGTCGCGGTGTGCGAACTCCGTCTCCGCCAGCGCCCATCCGGCGGCCCCGTCCGGCAGTCCCGCGACCGTACGCACCGGCCCCAGCGCCCGCGCCTCGTCCAGACACAGCACCACGTTCACCGCCGTGCCCCAGTCCCGGGCGGCGGCCTCGGCGGGTGTCACCCGCTCCACCCGCTCCTGCGCGCTGCCGAGCGCCGAGGCGACGACCAGCACCCGCGCGTGGTCCCGCAGCGCCGCCCCCAGCTCGGCCGGGCCGGCCCCCGGACCGGTCAGCACGGCCACCTTCGGCCGGGCCCGGCACAGGTGCACCGCCGTCCGCGGGTCCCTGCCGTGCGCGCTGACCACCACGGCGTCGTCCCACGGCAGCCCCACCCGCGCGAACGCGGCGGCCACCGACGGAACCCCGGGCCGCACGTCGAGCCGCTCCGGCCCGAACCGCTCGGCCAGCGCCCGGACGATTCCGAAGAACCCGGGGTCGCCCGACGCCAGCACCACGACCGGCCGCTCCTCGGCGACGTACTTCTCCACGGTGTCGAGCGCGGGCGCCAGCGGCCCGAGCACGACCCGCTCGGCCCCCTCGGGCAGCCGCACGGCGTCCAGATGCCGCCGCCCGCCGACCACCAGCTCGGCCCCGGCCGCCACGTCGGCGCCGGCCGGCGCCCCGGCCCCCATCCCGACGACGGTGATCACGTGCTCGCACCCCGCGAACGCAACTCCCGGCGTGCCTGAGGATCGGCCTTGCGGAATCCGTGGAAGTGACCCGGGTGGTACAGGTGCGAGCGGGTGCCGTGCGCGTCGAGCGCCGGGCCGACCAGGAACAGCGTGTGCTTCCACAGCTTGTGCTCCTTGACCGTCTCCTCCAGCGTGCCGATCGTGCACTTCACGACCAGCTCCTCCGGCCAGGTCGCCTGATACGCGACGACGACCGGCGTGCCCGTCGGATAACCGCCCTCCAGCAGCTCCCGCACCAGCTGCCCGCTGCGGGCGGCCGACAGGAAGACCGCCATGGTGGTGCCGTGCCGCGCGAACTCGCGGACCTCCTCGCCGGGCGGCATCGGCGTCTTGCCGCCGCCGAGCCGGGTCAGCACGACCGACTGCGCCACCTCGGGAATGGTCAGCTCGCGCCGGGCGAGCGCCGCGACGGCCGAGAAGGACGACACCCCGGGCACGACCTCGGTCGCGATGCCGAGCTCCGCGCACCGGTCGAGCTGCTCCTGCGTCCCGCCCCACAGCGCGGGGTCCCCGGAGTGGATGCGGGCGACCTTCAGCCCCTCCTCCCGGGCCCTGCGGTAGACGGCCACTACGTCCTCCAGGGACATCGTCGCCGAGTCGAGGATCTCCGCCTCCTCCCGGGCGTGCTGGAGGACCTCCTCCTGCACCAGGCTGGCGGCCCAGATGACGACGTCGGCGTCGGCGATGGCGCGGGCGGCGCGGAACGTCAGCAGATCGGCGGCGCCGGGGCCGGCCCCGACGAAGGTCACCTTGCCGGTGGGGGCGTCGGCCATGGGAACGGTTCCTCTCCTGCGAGTGGTCGAAGACGGTGGGTGGTGAGCGGCTGTCACGCGTGCGCGACCGGCCACGGATCGGATACGAAGAGCACATGGCGGTCCTCGTCGCGCTCGGCGCGTTCCTGATGACGCTGGCCGGCGGCTGGTCGGCACACCGCGTGACCGACCGCCGCCATCTGGTGCTGGGCCTGGCCGGCGGGCTGATGCTCGGCGTCGTGGGCCTGGAACTCCTCCCGGAGTCCCTGGAAGCGGCGGGCACCGAGGTGCACGGCGTCCCCGCGGCGCTGCTGCTGTTCGTCGCGGGCTTCCTCCTCGCCCATCTGGTGGAACGCCTGCTGGCGCACCGTCAGGCCGCCCACGGGGCGGGGGAGAGGAACGGCCGCACGCCCGAGGTGGGCCTCACCGCTGCCGCCGCGATGGTCGGCCACAGCGCGATGGACGGCGTGGCGATCGGCGCCGCCTTCCAGGTCGGCGGGGGCATGGGCGCCGCCGTCGCGGTGGCCGTGATCGCACACGACTTCGCCGACGGCTTCAACACGTACACGCTCACCCACGCCTACGGCAACGCCCGCCGCCGCGCCCTGATGATGCTGTTCGCGGACGCGGCGGCACCGGTCGCCGGAGCCGCCTCCACGCTGTTCTTCACCCTCCCCGAGCCCCTGCTCGGCGGCTACCTCGCCCTGTTCGGCGGCGCGCTGCTCTACCTCGCGTCCGCCGAGATCCTGCCCGAGGCCCACCACGAACACCCGGCCCGCACCACCCTGCTGTGCACGGTCGCGGGCGCGCTGTTCATCTGGCTGGTGGTGGGCGCCGCGCACTGAGTACGACCCGGCCCGCCTCACAGCTTGCCGCCCCGGCCGCCGTCACGCCGGGGCGGCGCGATGAGCGTCGACAGATACGGCAGCGGCGCCCCGTCCAGCTCGGCGGCCGGCCGCACCGACTCCTCCGGCAGCCCCAGCGCCGACCCCCACACCGCGTCCCCGATCCGCCCGGTCTCCCGCAGCGCCTCGGCGACCTCACCGGCCTGCCGCCCGAACTTGTACGCGACGACGGTCCCGGGCCCGGCCAGGGCGTCCTTCAGTACGGCGGCCCCGGCGGTCACCGGCACCAGCGTGAGCGGCTCGGTCCCCTCGGTCAGCACGGCCCCGGAACGCGCCGCGAGATCCTGCATGGCGGTGATCCCCGGAACGGTCTCGACGACGACGTCCGGCACCGCTTCCACCAGGGTCTGCGCGAGATACGTGAACGTCGAGTACACGTTGGGATCCCCGATGGTCGCGAACGCCACCGCACCGTGCTCCCGCAGCAGCCCCGCGACCCGCTCACCGGCGGCGTCCCAGGCCGTCTCGCGCCGCGCCCGGTCGGTCCGCTCGTTCAGCGCGAACACCACCCGGACGACCTTCTCGCCTGGCACGTAGTGCAGCACGGTCGCCTCGGCCCGCCCGCGTTCACCGGTGTCCATCACGGGTACGACGACGACATCGGCGTCCCGCAGCGCGTTGACCCCCTTGACGGTCACCAGCTCCGGGTCCCCGGGCCCCACCCCGACCCCGATCAGCCTGCTGCTCATGACGTCCGGCACCTCTCCACGAACCGACGGGCGACACCGGGCTCGGACGCCCAGTGCGTGTGCAGATAACTCGCGTGCACACCGCGCTGTACGAATCCCTCGACACGCCGCTCGGGCGTCCGCATCCCCCACGCCGGAGCCGCTCCGGCCCCCGGCTCCACGACGGTCCGGTGGAACTCGTGCCCCCGCATCCGGGTCCCGGCGCCGGCCAGCGCACTGTCGCTCACGGCCACGGCGTCCCGGTATCCCAGGGTCAGCCGCTCCGACATCCGCGCGGAGGCGTCCAGCACGCCGCACATGGGCAGCCCGTCCAGCTCCCGGGACAGGTACAGCAGCCCCGCACACTCGGCCGCGACGGGAGCACCGCTCACCGCCAGCTCGGCAACGGCCTTCCGCAGCGACGCGTTGGCGGACAGCTCGCAGGCGTACACCTCGGGAAACCCGCCCCCGATCACCAGCCCGGCAGTCCCCTCGGGCAGTTCCTCGTCCCGCAGGGGGTCAAAAATGACAACCTCGGCCCCGGCGGCGGCCAGCAACGCGCCATGCTCGGCATACGAAAACGTGAACGCCGCCCCACCGGCAACGGCAACAACCAGCCCGTCCGGGGCTACCCCCTCTGGGGTTCGAGGACGAGGCCCGTCCAGGGCCGACGGGGGGTCCGGGGGCGCAGCCCCCGGGGACGGGACGGGAAGGGGCGGCGGGGGCGAGGAAGCCAGGGCCTCACCCGCGTCCCACGCCGCACCCGCCAAGGGACCCGCACTCCGCGCCAGCGCGACCAACGCCGACAGATCACACCCGTCGGCCACCTGCGCGCCCATCGCCGCAACAGCCTCGACAGCCGAGGAACCCCGCTCGGCCACCGGCACCAGCCCCAGATGCCGAGCCGGCGTCTCCACCTGAGCGGCCCGCCGCAACACCCCGAGCACCGGCACCCCGACGGAGTCCAACGCCTCCCGCAACAGCCCCTCATGCCGATCAGAGGCCACCTTGTTGAGGATCACGCCTCCGACCCGAACTTCCGGATCCCAGCTCACGAACCCGTGCACCAGCGCCGCCACCGACCGCGACTGCGACGACGCGTCCACGACCAGCACCACCGGCGCCCGCAGCAGCTTCGCCACCTGCGCGGTGGACGCCAGCTCCCCTTCCCCCGCGGCCCCGTCGTACAGCCCCATCACGCCCTCGACCACGGCGATGTCGCACCCGCCCGCCCCGTGCGCGAACAGCGGAGCGATCAGCTCCGGCCCGCACAGATACGCGTCGAGGTTCCGCCCCACCCGACCGGTGGCCAGCGCGTGGTACCCGGGATCGATGTAGTCGGGCCCCACCTTGTGCGGAGACACGGCGAACCCCCGCGCGGACAGCGCGGCCATCAGCCCGGTGGCGACGGTGGTCTTCCCGCTGCCCGACGCGGGCGCGGCGATCACCAACCGTGGGACGGAGCTCACCACTCGATGCCCCTCTGCCCCTTCTGCCCGACGTCCATGGGGTGCTTCACCTTGGACATGTCGGTCACGAGATCGGCGAACCCGACGAGCTTCTCCGGCGCGTTCCGCCCGGTGATCACCACATGCTGTGTCCCCGGCCGCTCCCGCAGCACGGACACGACCTCATCGGTGTCCACCCACCCCCAGTGCATCGGATAGGCGAACTCGTCGAGCACGTAGAGCTTGTACGTCTCGGCGGCGAGGTCCCGCTTGACCTGCTCCCAGCCCTCGCGGGCCTTCTCCTCGTTGCTGAAGTTGTCCCCCTGCAGATCGCGCTGCACCCACGACCAGCCCTCACCCATCTTGTGCCAGTCGACGGTCCCTCCCTCACCGGAGGCACCGAGCACCCGCAGCGCGTTCTCCTCGCCGACCTTCCACTTCGCCGACTTGACGAACTGGAACACCCCGATCGGCCACCCCTGGTTCCAGGCCCGCAGGGCGAGCCCGAACGCAGCGGTGGACTTGCCCTTCCCCACACCCGTGTGCACGACGACCAGCGGACGGTTACGCCGCTGTCGGGTCGTCAGCCCGTCGTCCGGTACGACACTCGGCTGTCCCTTCGGCATTACGCGGCCCTCCTTCGCACGTCCTTCACCAGCCCGGCGATGCTGTCCGCCCGCAGCTCGTCCAGCGTCACGGCACTGCCGCCCAGCTCACCGGCCAGCCGCCCGGCGAGCCCCAGCCGCACCGGCCCCGACTCGCAGTCCACGACCACGGAGGCGACCCCGTCGGCGGCGAACAGCCGTGCCGCGCGCGAGGCCAGCGCGACCGGCTCCGGACCACCGGTCGCCCGTCCGTCGGTCACCACGACGACCAGCGCCCGACGCGCGGGGTCCCGCAGGCGCTCCACCCGCAGCACGTCGTGCGCCCTGAGCAGCCCCGCCGCCAGCGGGGTCCGCCCACCGGTCGGCAGCGACTCCAGCCGCGCCGCCGCGGCGTCCACCGACGACGTGGGCGGCAGCGCCACGTCGGCCGACGATCCCCGGAAGGTCACCAGACCCACCTTGTCGCGCCGCTGGTAGGCGTCGAGCAGCAGCGACACCACGGCACCCTTCACGGCACCCATCCGCTGCCGCGCGGCCATGGACCCGGAGGCGTCCACCACGAACAGCACGAGGTTCGACTCACGCCCCTCGCGGGTGGCCTGCCGCAGATCGTCCCGCCGCACCACCAGCCCCGGCCCCGACCGCCCCCGCGCCCGCTGGTGCGGAGCCGCCGCCCGCACGGTGGCGGCCAGGTGCAGCTTGGTCAGCGCACCGCTCGGCCGCCGCGCCCCCGTGGTCCGCCCGTGCTCGGTCCGCGCCCGCGACCGCCGCCCGGCGGCACCCTCACCGATTCCCGGCACGCTCAGCACCTTGGTGCGGAACGGCTCCGCGGCGCCCACGGGCGACCGCTCACCGGATCCCGCCCCGGCGGGCTGCGACGGACCGGCCTCCTCGTCCTCGGCCGGCGCTCCCGCGTCACCGCCGCCCTCCGAGCCCTCCGCGGGTGGCCGCCCGCCACCCCCGTCGGGTCCGTCCGGCCCGTCCGGGTCGGGGTCTGTCTCGTCGTCGCCCCCGAACTCCTCCAGCGTCTCGTCGAGCTTGTCCTCGTCGAGTCCCGGCGCGTCGAAAGGCGAACGCCGCCTGCGATGCGGCAGAGCGAGCAGCGCCGCCTGCCGTACGTCCTCGGCGAGCACGTCGCTCCTCCCCGCCCAGGCGGCCAGCACCGTCGCAGTACGCGCCATCACGATGTCGGCCCGCATGCCGTCGACCTCGAAAGCGGCGCACGTCGCCGCGATCTGCCGCAGCGCCCCGTCCCCGAGCCGCACCGACGGCAACAGTTTCCGCGCCGCCACGATCCGCGCCCGTACGGCGGCCTCCTCCTCGGCCCACCGCGCGGCGAACTCCTCGGGTTCGTCCTCATAGGACAGACGTCGCTTGACGACCTCGACGCGCTGCTCGGGAGCGCGGGAGGCGGCGACCTCGACCGTGAGGCCGAAGCGGTCCAACAATTGGGGACGCAATTCGCCTTCCTCAGGGTTCATGGTCCCGACGAGCAGGAACCGTGCGGCGTGCCGCACGGAGACGCCCTCACGCTCGACGTACGAGGCGCCCATCGCCGCGGCGTCCAGCAGCAGGTCGACCAGGTGGTCGTGGAGGAGGTTGACCTCGTCGACGTAGAGGATCCCCCGGTGCGCGGCGGCGAGCAGCCCCGGCTCGAACGCCTTCACGCCCTCCGCCAGCGCTCGCTCGATGTCGAGCGCGCCGACCAGCCGGTCCTCCGAGGCGCCGACGGGCAGTTCGACCATGCGGGCGGGCCGCGACGCGGCAGCGCCCGGCTCGTGCGGGGCGTCGGGACAGGTCGGGTCGGGGGCGACCGGGTCGCAGGAGAACCGGCACCCGGGTACGACGCCCACCTCCGGCAGCAGCGCCGCCAGAGCGCGCACGGCGGTGCTCTTCGCGGTCCCCTTCTCACCACGCACGAGGACGCCACCGACGGATGGGCTCACAGCGTTGAGAAGCAGCGCCAGACGCAGGTCGTCCTGGCCGACGACGGCTGTGAACGGATAGGGGGTGCTCACGCGGTGATCGCTCCTTCGGATGATGTGTAGGCGAATGGGAGGGACGCCGGGAGCCGGTGAGTCATGCTCATCCCCTGCTCCCCGCCTTCGCGGGGATTTCCGGTGAGATCACGCGTCCCCCTCCAGATCTCCCTCAAGTTCGAGGTAGGTCTGCCGGAGCCGGTCCAGGGTCTCCTGGTCCGGCTCCGCCCACAGCCCCCGGTCGGCGGCCTCCAGCAACCGTTCGGTGATGCCGCGCAGCGCCCAGGGGTTGGACTTCTTCATGAAGTCCCGGTTCTCCGCGTCGAAGACGTACTCCGCGCTGAGCTTCTCGTACATCCAGTCGTCCACGACCCCGGCCGTGGCGTCGTAGCCGAAGAGGTAGTCGACGGTGGCCGCCATCTCGAAGGCGCCCTTGTAGCCGTGCCGCCGCATCGCCGCCATCCAGCGCGGGTTGACCACCCGCGCCCGGAAGACCCGGTGCGTCTCCTCGCCGAGCGTGCGGGTCTTCACCTGGTCCGGAGTCGCCGAATCCCCCACGTACGCCTCCGGGCTCGCGCCCGTCAGGTGCCGCACCATGGCGACCATGCCGCCGTGATACTGGAAATAGTCATCCGCGTCGTGGATATCGTGCTCACGCGTGTCGACGTTCTTCGCCGCCACCGCGATCCGCTGGAACGCCGTCTCCATGTCGCCGCGCGCCGCCCGCCCGTCGAGCCCGCGCCCGTAGGCGTAGCCGCCCCACACCGCGTACACCTCGGCGAGGTCAGCGTCCGACCGCCAGTTCCGGGCGTCGATCAACGGCAGCAGCCCCGCCCCGTACGCCCCCGGCTTCGAGCCGAAGACGCGGGCCGTGGCCCGGCGCCGGTCGCCGTGCCCGGCGGTGTCCTCGTCCACGTGGGCGCGTACGTAGTTGCGGTCGGCCGGCTCCTCCAGCTCCGCCACCGCCCGCACCGCGTCGTCGATCAGCCCCACGACGTGCGGGAACGCGTCCCGGAAGAACCCGGAGATGCGGACGGTGACGTCGATGCGCGGCCGGCCCAGCTCCTCCAGGCCGACCACCTCGAACCCGGTCACCCGCCGCGACGCGTCGTCCCACACCGGGCGGCAGCCCAGCAGCGCCAGGATCTCGGCGATGTCGTCGCCCTGGGTGCGCATCGCGGACGTGCCCCACACCGTCAGACCGACGGACTTCGGATACTCGCCCGTGTCCTGCAGATACCGCCGCACCAGCGAGTCGGCGAGCGCCTGCCCGACCTCCCAGCTCAGCCGTGACGGGATCGCCTTGGGGTCGACGGAGTAGAAGTTCCGCCCGGTCGGCAGCACGTTGACCAGCCCGCGCGTGGGCGAGCCCGACGGCCCCGCCGGCACGTAACCGCCGTCCAAGGCCCGCAGGATGTGCCCGATCTCGTCCGTCGTCCGGGTCAGCCGGGGCACCACCTCCTCGCACGCGAACCGCACCACGGCCACCGCGTCGGGGAGTTCCGTGCCCAGCACCCCGCCCACCAGCGCGGGGACCGCGTCGGCCGCCCAGCCGCGCTCCTCCATGCCCTCCGCGATCCGCCGGCAGAGCCGCTCCAGCAGGTCGATCGCGTCGGCGCCCGTACGCGCGGGGCCGTCCACCAGGTCCGTCAGCTCCACCGGCACCTTCACCGGCGCCCCCGGCTCGGCCAGCAACTCCTTCTCCACCAGCCCGAAGTGCGCGGCCAGCGCGGCCCGCAGACCCGGCAGCGCGTTCGCCCGCCCGCCCCACACCTGCGAGGCGCGCAGCACCGCCAGCACCAGGTTCACGCGCGGCTCGCCGACCGGGCCGCCGCCGAGGATGTGCAGGCCGTCCCTGATCTGCACGTCCTTGATCTCGCACAGGTAGCCGTCGATGTGCATGACGAACTCGTCGAAGTCGTCGTCGTCCGGCTGGTCGTCCACATGCAGGTCGTGGTGGAGCTCGGCGGCCTTCACCAGCGTCCAGATCTGCGCCCTGACCGCCGGTGCCTTCGCCGGGTCCAGGTCGGAGACCAGCGCGTACTCGTCGAGCAGCTGCTCCAGCTTCGCGAGATCGCCGTAGGTGTCGGCCCGCGCCATCGGCGGCACCAGGTGGTCGACGACCGTGGCGTGCCCGCGCCGCTTGGCCTGCGTGCCCTCGCCGGGGTCGTTGACGATGAACGGGTAGATCAGCGGCAGGTCGCCGAGGACCGCGTCCGGCGCGCACCCGGCGCCCAGGCCCAGCCCCTTGCCCGGCAGCCACTCCATCGTGCCGTGCTTGCCCATGTGCACGATCGCGTCGGCGCCGAAACTGTTCTCCAGCCAGCGGTAGGCCGCCATGTAGTGGTGCGACGGCGGCATGTCGGGGTCGTGGTAGATCGCGATCGGGTTCTCCCCGAAGCCGCGCGGCGGCTGGATCATCACCACGACGTTCCCGAATCGCAGCGACGCGAGGACGATGTCCTCCCCGTCGACGTACAGCGACCCCGGCGGTTCGCCCCACGCCTCGCGCATCCCGTCCCGCAGCTCCGGGTCGAGCTTCTCGAACCAGGCCCGGTACTCCGCCAGCGGCACCCGCGCGGGAGCGGCGGCCAGCTGCTCCTCGGTCAGCCACTCGACGTCGTGTCCGCCGGCCTCGATCAGCCGGTGGATCAACTCGTCGCCGTTGTCCGGGTATTCGGTCAGGGAGTAGCCCGCGTCCCGCAGCGCGTCCAGCACCCGCACCGCCGAGGCCGGGGTGTCGAGCCCCACCGCGTTGCCGACCCGCGAGTGCTTCGTCGGGTACGCGGTGAAGACCAGCGCCAGCTTCTTCTCGGCGTTCGGCCTGTGCCCCAGCCGGGCGTGCCGTACGGCGATCCCGGCCACCCGCGCGGCCCGCTCCGGGTCGGCGACGTACACCGGGACGTCGTCGGGGCCCTGCTCCTTGAAGGAGAACGGGACCGTGATCAGCCGGCCGTCGAACTCCGGGATGGCGACCTGCATCGCCGCGTCCATGGGGGACAGGGCGGCGTCGGACTCCTCCCACGCGGCGCGCGAGGACGTCAGGCAGAGCCCTTGCAACACCGGCACGTTCAGCTCGGCGAGCGCCCCGACGTCCCAGGCCTCCTCGTCTCCGCCCGCCGACGCCTGCGAGGCGTGCGTGCCGCCGGCCGCGAGCACGGTGGCGATCAGGGTGTCGGCCCGCGCCAGCAGCTCGTACAGCCCCGGGTCGGCGCCGCGCAGCGAACCGCAGTAGACGGGCAGGGCGTTGGCGCCCCGCGCCTCGATCGCGTCGCACAGCGTGTCCACGAAGGCGGTGTTGCCGCTCAGTTCGTGCGCCCGGTAGAAGAGCACGCCGACCGTCGGGCGGCCCTGTGCGAGGGGGCGTTCGCCGTGGACGCCGAACTCCGGCATCATGCGGGGCTGTTCGAACCCCTCGCCGGTCAGCAGCACGGTGTCCGACAGGAACCGGGCCAGCTCGGTCAGGTTCTCCGGGCCGCCCTCGACCAGGTAGCGCAGCGCCTCCGCGACCACACCGGCCGGCACCGTCGACTCGGCCATGAGTTCCGCGTCCGGCACGGTCTCCCCGCCGAGCAGCACCGCCGGGATCCCGGACGCCTTCAGGGCGGCGAGCCCGTCCTCCCAGGCGCGTTTGCCGCCCAGCAGCCGTACGACGGCGAGGTCCGCCCCGTCCAGCAGCGCGGGCAGTTCCTCCGCGACGTCCACGCGGGTCGGGTTGCCGATCCGGTAGGGGGCGCCGGAGGCACGGGCCGCCAGCAGGTCCGTGTCGGCGGTCGACAACAACAACACAGTGCTCATGCGGGCGCTCCCGGTGGAATGAAGGGCAGTCCTTGTGGCGCGCCGGACTCGATGAGCCGCCACAGCGCGTCCGTGTCCGCGTGCTGTTCGATCAGGTCGCCGAGCCGGTCGAGCTGCTCCTCGCGCAGCGCGGCGAACGAGGTGTCGGGGGCCGGTACGAAGCGGCGGCCCGCGGCCCGCGCCACCTCGCGCAGGAAGGCCCGCCGGAAACCGTCCGACTCCAGCGAACCGTGCCAGTGCGTGCCCCAGGTCTGCCCGACCCGGCAGCCGTCGAGGAAGGCCTCGCCGCCGAGGACTTCGGCGACACCGTGATGGATCTCGTACCCCTCCACGGGCTCCCCGAGGGCTTCCCCGACGGGCCGGGTGAGTGTCTTCTCGTGGGCGAACCGCACCCGCACGGGCAGCACGCCGAGCCCGTCGACGCGCCCCCGCCGGCTCTCCACGTCGTCCTCGATGTGCTCCCCGAGCACCTGGAAGCCCCCGCAGATCCCCAGCAGGGGCCGCCCCTCGGCCGCCCGCCGCGCCAGCGCGTCCGCCAGCCCGCGCTCCCGCAGCCACTCCAGCGCCCGTACGGTGCCGCGCGTCCCCGGCACGACGACGAGGTCGGCGTCGGCCAGCTCCTCGGGCCGGTCCACGAACCGCACCACGACACCCGGTTCGGCGGCGAGGGCGTCCACGTCCGTGAAGTTGGACATCAGCGGAACCGCGCACACGGCGACCCGCAGCACGTCCTCGCCGACCGGCGCGGCGACCACGGACTCCCGCACGGTGCCGCGCAGCGACACGCGCAGCCCGTCCTCCTCGTCGATGCCGAGCCCGTGCCGGAAGGGCAGCACACCGTACGTCCGCCGTCCGGTCAGGCCGTGCAGCATGTCCAGACCGGGTTCCAGGAGCGACACGTCGCCCCGGAACTTGTTCACCAGGAACCCGGCGACCAGCTCCTGGTCCTCGGGGGAGAGCAGCGCGACCGTGCCGAAGAACGAGGCGAAGACGCCGCCCCGGTCGATGTCGCCGACGACCAGGACCGGCAGACCGGCACCCCGGGCGATCCCCATGTTCACGATGTCGGTGCGCCGCAGATTGATCTCGGCCGGGCTGCCGGCCCCCTCGCAGATCACCGCGTCATACGTGCCCCGCAACTGCTCCAGACAGTCCAGCACCGTGCCGAGGAGCTGTTGCTGCCGTCCGCCG
The DNA here is from genome assembly GCF_055571035.1 of Streptomyces malachitofuscus. Lineage (NCBI taxonomy): Bacteria > Bacillati > Actinomycetota > Actinomycetes > Kitasatosporales > Streptomycetaceae > Streptomyces > Streptomyces malachitofuscus. The sequence goes on from NZ_JBVIGA010000010.1 coordinate 203,718, forward strand.
TGGTACCCGCGGGCGCTCATCTCGCCGACCGGCCTGCCCAGCAGCACCACCTGGCTGGACCGTTCGCCGCCCGGCTTGAGCAGCACCGGGTTCATCAGCGCGGTCGGTTCGACGCGGCAGGCCTGGGCCTGCATGGCCTGCGCCCGCCCGATCTCCGCGCCCTCCCGCGTCACGAACGAGTTCAGCGACATGTTCTGCGCCTTGAACGGGGCGACCTTGACGCCCTGCCGCACCAGCCACCGGCAGATCCCGGCGGTCACCACGCTCTTGCCGGCGTCCGAGGTGGTCCCGGCGACCAGCAGCCCCCCACCGCTCACGATGCACGTCCTTTCATGACGCTCCGCGCGGCGGCTCCGACCCCGAGCGCGAGCCAGCCGACCCGCCGCGAGAGCCGTACCGCCCGCTCGATGTCGGACACGGCCACGGCACGCCCGCCGCCGCCCAGGACCGGCCGGTGCTCGACCCGTCCGCCGTAGGAGAGGGTCCCGCCGAGCCGTACGCCGAGCGCGCCCGCGAAGGACGCCTCGACCGGTCCGGCGTTGGGGCTCGGGTGCTTCGCCGCGTCCGCGCGCCACGCCCGTACCGCTCCGCGCGGGTCGGGTCCCGCGAGGGCGGCGAGTACGGCGGTCAGCCGCGCCCCCGGCCAGCCGGCGACGTCGTCGAGGCGGGCGGAGGCCCAGCCGTAGCGGAGGTGGCGGGGGGACTTGTGGCCGACCATCGCGTCGAGCGTGTTGACCGCCCGGAACCCGAGCAGGCCCGGCACCCCGGCGACGGCACCCCACACCAGCGCGCCCACCACGGCGTCGGAGGTGTTCTCGGCGACGGACTCGACCACCGCGCGGGCGATGCCGTCGGCGTCCAGCGCCTGCGGATCCCGGCCGCACAGATGGGGCAGCCGGGCCCGGGCCGCCTCGACGTCCCCGGCCTCCAGGGCCCGCCCGACGGCGCGGGCCTCACGGGCCAGCGAGGTGCCGCCCACGACGGCCCAGGTGGCGGCGGCGGTCAGGGCGGTGGAGGCGGCGGGGGAGGAGCGTACACAGCGGGCGGCGAGGGCGCCCAGGACGACGGTCCCGCCGACGCACACGGCGGTGTGCACGGCGCCCCGGCCCCGGTCGTCCCGCCACAGCACCCGTTCCACGGCGGCCGCGGCCCGTCCGAAAGCGGCGACCGGATGCCCTCGGCGGGGATCGCCGAGCAGCAGGTCGCCGAGGAGGCCGGCGGCGGCGCCGTACGCGAACACGCGGTCGGCACCCATGGGTTCAGCCGGTGACGGATCCGGAGGGAGCGGCCCCGAAGCGGGGTGGTACGTCGCTGGTCGACCTCGGCAGGCAGCCGCGCATGGCGATATGTCCTCACTCAGGGTGTCCACGCCCTGGTTCGACGAGACCGGCGGTGAGAGTTCCTGGCTCCCGGGGTGTGCACCCCGGTGACAGTGGCGGGACCGCGCCGGAATCGCACCGGCTTCCTCTCCTGCCGCCGTAATGGCTGAGGCAGTCCACCACGGCTCCCGAAGGGCCGTCAACTTGCCGTTGACCTGCGAGGCTGAAGTGTGCTGAGCCCCACAGAGAGGCGCCGGTGGGTGAACCGCGGGCGGGCCGCGCACACGCCGGCGGGCGGTGCGGGAGCCGGAACTCCCGCACCGCCCGCCGGACGGATGCGCTCTGCGGTCAGGCCATGATCATGTAGATCCCGTACCCCACCGCCGCCGCGCACGCCGCGAAGCAGGCGTAGGCGCCGGTGACCGCCAGGGCCGCGGACTGGCCCTGTGCGGCGGCCCGCTCGCGGCGGGACAGACCGGAGATGCCGAGGGTGAACAGGGCCACCAGGGCCACGGTGACCACGAGGCTGACGCCGAAGACGGAACCGAGGGCCGCCCAGTCGATCTTCATGGTGCTCTACTTCCTTCGTACCGGGTCGCGGTCAGACGGTGGTCGTGGCCGACGGGGCCGACGGGTCGGCGGACGCCGGAGCCGGGATCGTGGCCGCGAGCTCGTCGGTCACGGTGCCCGCCGGGGGAGGGGTGACCGCGGCCATCGCCTGCGTGACCACGCCGGACGGCTCCTCGCCCGGCTCGTCGTGGTCGTTGACGTTGGTGTGGTCGATGACCTCGCGCCGGGAGATCTTCCAGATGGCGGCACTGGACGCGACCAGGAAGACGGCCACGAGGGCGGTGCCCCAGTCGCCGAAGCCGCAGACCCACTCGGCGAGCGCGGCGACGAGGGCCGCCGCCGGCAGCGTCAGACCCCAGGCGACGAACATCCGGGTGGCGGTCGACCAGCGGACGACACCGCCCTTGCGGCCCAGGCCCGCACCCATCACGGAACCGGAAACGGAATGCGTGGTGGAGAGGGAGAAGCCGAGGTGCGAGGAGGCCAGGATGACCGTCGCGGCACTGGTCTGGGCGGCGAAGCCCTGCTGCGGCTGGAGATCGGTCAGGCCCTTGCCCATGGTGCGGATGATGCGCCAGCCGCCGAGGTAGGTGCCGAGTGCGATGGCGATGCCCGCCGAGAGGATGACCCACATGGGCGGGTCGGAGTCGGGGGCCAGGGTGCCGCCGGCCACCAGGGCCAGGGTGATGATGCCCATCGTCTTCTGGGCGTCGTTGGTGCCGTGGGCCAGGGAGACCAGGCCGGCGGAGGCGATCTGCCCCGCCCGGTAGCCCTTCTTGGAGGCCTCGCCGTCGGCGTTCCTGCCCAGGCGGTAGGTGAGGCGGGTGGCGAACATCGCGGCGAGGCCGGCCACCAGCGGGGCGGCGATCGCGGGGATCAGCACCTTGGTGACGAGGACGTCGCCGTGCACCGCGCCGAAGCCGGCGGAGGCGACCGTGGCGCCGATCAGACCGCCCATGAGCGCGTGCGAGGAGCTGGACGGCAGACCGACCAGCCAGGTCAGGAGGTTCCAGAGGATCGCGCCGACCAACGCGGCGAAGATGACCTCGGGACGGATGCCGGCCTCGTCGACGAGGCCCTTGGAGATCGTGTTGGCGACCTCCACCGAGAGGAATGCGCCGACAAGGTTCAGCACGGCGGACATGGCCACCGCGACCTTGGGCTTGAGCGCACCGGTCGAAATGGTCGTTGCCATCGCGTTCGCGGTGTCGTGGAAACCGTTCGTGAAATCGAACGCGAGTGCGGTTACCACCACAATCGCGAGGATCAGCGAGAAGCTTTCCATTTACCCAGGCAATCGTTCGAGGTCATTGGCTGGTCGAACGTAGGTAACCAGGGTGAACGGAAGATGAACTGGAACCGGCATCGTGGTGACCGTAAGAGGGGGTGTCCGCTCCGCCGGATGGCCGGGCCCCGGGACGGATCTCCGCCTGGCAGGATCGCGGCATGACTGAGCAGCGAGGGGACGGCCGGAGACATGCGGCCGAGGAGGAGACCCGTGCCTGGGCGGAGCTCGTGGAGACCGCGCGCCGGAGCGTCGCCGACGGACTCGTCGTCGGCACCTCCGGCAATGTCACGGTACGGGTCGGCGAGACGGTCCTGGTCACCCCGTCGGGGGTGCCGTACGACCGGCTGACACCGGACGACGTGACCGGTGTCGACCTCGCCGGCCGGCAGGTGCTCGGCTCCCTGGTCCCGACCAGTGAGCTTCCCATGCATCTCGCGGTGTACCGCACCACCGCCGCGCGTGCCGTCGTGCACACGCACGCCGTGCACGCCACGGCCGTCTCCACGCTCGTCGACGAACTGCCGCTGATCCACTACATGGCGGCGGCGCTCGGCGGCCCCGTCCGGGTCGCCGGTTACGCCACGTACGGCACCGACCGGCTGGCCGAAAGCATGCTCCGCGCCCTCGACGGCCGCACCGGATGCCTGCTGCAGAACCACGGCACGATCACCCACGGGGCGACCCTCGCCCAGGCCTACGACCGCACGGCCCAGTTGGAGTGGATGTGCCGCGTCTGGCTGACCGCGTCCTCGCTCCCGGGCCTGACCCCGCACCTGCTGACCCCTGAGCAACTGGCGGAGGCGACCGAACGCCTGAGCGGCTACGGTCAGAGCGGCTACGGCCGGAGCGGCTACGGCCGGAGCGGCTGAGGCCACCACCCGGCCCGTCCGGCGTGTCTGGACGAGGCCCGAAGGGCCGCAAGGGGGTCCGGGGGTGCAGCCCCCGAGGTCGGGACGGGAAGGGGCGGCGAGGGCGAAAACCCACCTCTCGCCCGCCCACCCGCGCGTCGGCCCACTGGCCGGGTACCCGTCCCGACATGACACTGGAAAGCGTGCGCACTGTCAGAGCGACGGCCGCTGCCGTCACCGCCGTGATAGGCGCCGGCGCCGCCGCGGTGGCCGCCGGCCGCTTCGCCAGCGATGCCGCCCTCAGGATCCCGCCGGGCGGACCCCTGCCCACCGAACCCGGGCTCACCGTCCACGCCACCGCCGCCGGCCAGGTCACCCTCACCCGGGACCTCGCCGCGCTGCGCCCCGGCCGCCACGGTCTCGCCGGTGACGGCTTCCACGCGGTGGTCGGACCCGTGCTGTCCGGCACCTCGAACCCCGCCGACACCGTCGTCCGCCGGCTGGAGCGGGTCACGCACGGCACCCTCGAACCCGGCGACCGCGCCTGGTTCACCCCGGCCCTGCACGTCGGCGACCCCGGGACCGCCCTCGGCCTGGACCACACCGACCTCGACGTCCCCGGCGAACTGGGGCCCCTGCCCGTCTGGTTCGTGCCGGGCGCCCGGGACACCTGGGTGATCGCCGTCCACGGCCTGGGAACCACCCGGGAACACGCCCTGAACGTCCTGGAGCTCCTGCACCGCCACCGCTTCCCGGTGCTCGTCCCCGCCTACCGGGGCGACCCCGGCGCCCCGCGCTCGCCGGACCGCCTCAACCACCTCGGGGAGACCGAGTGGCGAGATCTGGACGCCGTGCTCCGGCACGCGGTGAGTTCCGGCGCCCGGCAGGTGATCCTGTACGGCTGGTCCACCGGCGCGACCATGGCGCTGCGCGCCGCCGCCCGTTCCGAGGTCCGCGAACGCGTCACCGGCCTCGTCCTCGACTCCCCGGTGCTCAACTGGGAGGCCACCCTGCGCGCCCTCGCCGCCGCCCACCACACCCCGGGCGCGCTGCTGCCGCTGGCCGTCCGCGCCGCACAGGGCCGCACAGGGCTGTACGGCGACCGCAGGCCCGGCGCCGTCCACCTGGACCGCGTCGGTGTCCCCACGCAGATCATCCACGGTCCCGACGACGTGGTGGCCCCCTGGCGGTTCTCCCGCGGGCTCGCCGCCGCCCAGCCGAACTTCATCACCCTGCTCCCCGTCAGGGGCGCCCCCCACGCCGCCATGTGGAACGCCGGCCCGGAGGCCTACGAGGAGTCCCTGCGACGCTTCCTCACCCCCTTGATGTGAGGCCGGTTCCGGGGATTCCGTTTAGCGCCGTACCACTGGCCTGATTCCGTCCCTGCCGCCGCATCAGGGCCCGGGGCGCGCGCCCTCCCCGGGCCCCCGTCGACATTCCGTTTGGGTTTTCGGACCGTCAACCGCAAGACTGCACCCGTGACGTCCCGTATCCCGCGCGACTCCAGGCTTCGACTCGTCCGCCCGCGACCCCTGGCCGCCGCCCCCACAGCGATCAACCAGCGGCGCTCGCGCCGCCCCGCGCCCCGCCCCCCGGAGGGCACCCCCGCACCGGCGGAGCTGGCCAGAATGGCGCGCTCCTGTCTGGCCGCGGCGGCCCGTGTCGCCCGCTGGGCCGACGCCGCCCTCGGCCCCGGCCGGGACGGCGCCACCGCCGACGGCAAGGCCACCCTCTCCGACGCGACCGCCGAACGCGCGGCCCGTGCCCTCGGCCTGACCTCCGCTCAGGTCCGTGCCGACTGGGACACCGCCCGCCTGGCCGGCCTGATCGAGGTGCACGGCGACACGGCCCGCCCCGGCTGGCGGCTGCGCGCCTGGGACCGCGACGACAGCGCCGTACTGCGCGGCTGGGTCGCCCTCTGCGACGCCTGGTCGCTCGCCCACCCCGAGCCCGAGGAGTACGAGCCCGCCGCCGTCGCCGAGGTCGTCACGGCCATGCCGCAGGTGCTCTCCTTCCTCCAGCTGTCCGCCGGCCCCGTCCCCGTGCCGCAGCTCCTCGACCTCCTGCAGCAGCGCGTCACCGAGCTCCGTACGGAGCGCTGCGAGGTCGACTACGTGCCGCAGCCCGACGAGGCGTCCGAACCTCCGGAGAACCGGCCCGGTACCGGGCCCGGACTCCAGCGGCCCCGCCCCGCGCTCGCCGAGCCGGCCGCCGACGCCCCCCTCGAACCGCTGCTCGACTGGGCGCTGCGCGCTCTCGCCTCCGTCGGCGCCCTCACGTACGGCGACGGACAGGCCACCCTCACCCCGCTGGGCAACTGGGCGGTGTGGGTCAAGCTGGAGCAGATCTGCGTCGCCGCGCAGAGCCCCGCCGGGAACATCGAGCAGAGCGCCGAGGACATGCTGCGCGGCTGTGCCCAGCTGCGCCCCAACGCGGCCCGCGCCGAATACCGGGCCTGGCTCGCCGCCCGGCCGGTCGGCAGCGCCGTCACCGAGCTGATCGGCGCCGCCCGGGGCGAGGACGCCCTGCTGCGCGGCCTCGCCTTCGAGGCGCTGCGCGTGGTCGGTGCCCCCGCCGAACCCGAGGTCCGCACCGTGCTCGACGAGCCGGCGCTGCGGCCGTACGCCCTGCTGTGGCTCGCCGAGCACGACGGCGCCGACCCCGAGGACGCCCACGCGGTCCTCACCCGCCAGGAGGCCACCTGGCTCTGGGTGGACACCGCCGCAGCCGTCGCCGACCACGGCGAGGCCCCGCTGCTGGTCCGCCACCTGGAGTCCGCTGTCCAGCCGACCGTCCCCGCCCTGCTCACCGAGGTGCGGGCCGTCGGCCACCCGCGCACCGTGCAGGTCCTGGTGGCCCTGGCCGCCGCGCACCCCGATCCCGCTCTGGCGAAAGCGGTCCGCCGGGCCGCGTTCCAGGTCCACACCGGCGGCTGAGCCGGCCCGTGGTGTGCCCCCGGACCGGTTGTGCGCCGGTCCGAGGGCCCGCGGCTCAGGTGCCGGTCTCCGGCGCGTACGTGCCGAAGCTCCAGATGTTGCCCTCGAGGTCCCGGGCCATGTAGTCCCGTGAGCCGTAGTCCTGGTCCGTCGGGGGCATCAGGATCTCCGCGCCCTGCTCCACCGCACGACGGTGGTGTCCGTCGACGTCGTCCACGACGACGTACACCCCCGCCGGGCCCGCGCCCTTCATCGCCGTGTCGAACACTCCGCCACGGCCCTTGGAACCCAGCATCACCACGCCGTTGCCCTGCATCAGCTCGGCGTGCATCACCGCCCCGTCCTCGCCCTCGTACACCGACAGCTCCGTGAAGCCGAAGGCCTCCGTCAGCTGCCGGATCGCCGCCTTCGCGTCCCCGTACAGCAGCGTGGGAACGATGCTCGGACGCCCGCCGCCCGTGCCTGCCATGGCGATCACTTCCTCGTGTCTCACGTACACCGGAATGTCCAGTTGCCGCCCAGTCTGGCACCGGGCACCGACAACGGCCGGGACGCCCGCACGGAGAAAAAGCGCTTGCACGGCCCCGTTAGAATGGCTCGCATGGCCATTCTCCTCGCGCATTAGACGGCGGGAACGTCCTCAGCCGCCCACCGCCACCCCAACCTGCCCTGGAGTCTGTCCGTGATCTCCGCCTCCGGCATCGAGCTGCGCGCCGGTGCCCGCGTCCTCATCGAAAGCGCCACCTTCCGCATCGCCAAGGGCGACCGCATCGGCCTGGTCGGCCGCAACGGCGCGGGCAAGACCACCCTCACCAAGGTCCTCGCCGGCCAGGGCATCCCCGCCGCCGGGAACGTCACCCGCTCCGGCGAGGTCGGCTACCTCCCGCAGGACCCCCGCACCGGCGACCTCGACGTCCTCGCCCGCGACCGCATCCTCTCCGCCCGCGGCCTCGACGTGCTGATCCGCAAGATGCGCGAGAACGAGCAGCGCATCGCAGGCGGCCAGGGCGCCACCCGGGAGAAGGCCCTCAGGCAGTACGAGCGCCAGGAGACCGAGTTCCTCACCAAGGGCGGATACGCCGCCGAGGCCGAGGCCGCCACCATCGCCGCCGCGCTCAACCTGCCCGACCGTGTGCTGGGCCAGCCCCTGCACACCCTCTCCGGCGGTCAGCGCCGCCGCGTCGAGCTCGCCCGGATCCTGTTCTCCGACGCGGACACCCTGCTGCTCGACGAGCCCACCAACCACCTCGACGCCGACTCGATCGTCTGGCTGCGCGACTACCTCAAGACCTACCGTGGCGGCTTCATCGTCATCTCCCACGACGTGGACCTGGTCGAGACGGTCGTCAACAAGGTGTTCTACCTGGACGCCAACCGCGCCACCATCGACGTCTACAACATGGGCTGGAAGCTGTACCAGCAGCAGCGCGAGGCCGACGAGAAGCGCCGCCGGCGCGAGCGCCAGAACGCCGAGAAGAAGGCCGCCGCGCTCAACGCGCAGGCCGACAAGATGCGCGCCAAGGCCACCAAGACGGTCGCCGCGCAGAACATGGCCCGCCGCGCGGAGCGTCTGCTGTCCGGCCTGGAGGACGTCCGCCAGTCCGACAAGGTCGCCAAGCTGCGCTTCCCCGAGCCCTCGCCCTGCGGCAAGACCCCGCTGATGGCCGAGGGCCTGTCGAAGTCGTACGGCTCCCTGGAGATCTTCACCGACGTCAGCCTGGCCATCGACAAGGGGTCCCGGGTCGTCATCCTCGGCCTCAACGGCGCCGGCAAGACCACCCTGCTGCGGCTCCTGGGCGGGGTGGAACAGCCCGACACCGGCGCCGTCGTCCCCGGCCACGGCCTCAAGCTCGGCTACTACGCCCAGGAGCACGAGACCCTCGACCCCGATCGCACGGTGCTGGAGAACATGCGCTCCGCGGCGCCCGACATGGATCTCGTCGAGGTGCGCAAGGTGCTCGGCTCGTTCCTGTTCTCCGGCGACGACGTGGACAAGCCGGCCGGTGTCCTCTCCGGCGGCGAGAAGACCCGTCTCGCGCTCGCGACCCTCGTCGTGTCGTCGGCCAACGTGCTGCTCCTCGACGAGCCGACCAACAACCTCGATCCGGCCAGCCGCGAGGAGATCCTCGGCGCCCTGCGCACGTACAAGGGCGCGGTCGTCCTCGTCACCCACGACGAGGGCGCCGTCGAGGCGCTCCAGCCGGAGCGGATCATCCTGCTGCCGGACGGTGTCGAGGACCTGTGGGGCTCCGACTACGCGGACCTGGTCGCCCTCGCCTGACCCGCCGGAGCGGTCAGCGGTGGTTGATCGAAAGCGTGATCCACAGCGTATGGATCATTCGGCCCATCGGTGATCCATCATTCGTGTGAGATCTCCTCATCCCGAGGTGTGTCCTACACCGATTTCGCGGCCGAGCCCCCGGACGACGGGGGCTCGGCCGTCGCGTCTTCCTGACCTGGCACTTCGCGGAAGAACCCGATTGGAGGTATCGGCGACGCCTCCCGGAATAGCGGGTTCCGGATGTGGGGACGCGCTCCTGTCGTCACAACCTTGTCTCATCGACCTTGCCGAATGGGTGGCCATGACGGCCGGGAGGGGTGATCATGAGGAGACCAGAGCGCACTTCCCATGAGGAGGCACGGGTGGCCGAGACTCTGAAGAAGGGCAGCCGGGTGACCGGCGCCGCGCGCGACAAGCTCGCGGCAGACCTGAAGAAGAAGTACGACGCCGGTGCGAGCATCCGGGCGTTGGCCGAGGAGACCGGCCGCTCGTATGGCTTTGTGCACCGCATGCTCAGTGAGTCGGGCGTCACGCTCCGAGGGCGTGGCGGGGCGACACGGGGCAAAAAGGCTCCTTCGGCCTGACCCCCGGCGCCACGAGACCCGATGGTGGCCACCCGGTCGGCCGACCGACCGGCCGGGTGGTTACTGTGCAGTCACTTAGATGACCGCACCCATCGGAGGCGCCCCATGGCTTCGTCCGCCCAGGACCTCGGTCCGGTACTCGACAAGGACGGGGTACGGCTCACCGTCGACGACGCGATCGCCACGGTGACGCTGACCAACCCGGCCAAGCGCAATGCGCAGAGCCCCGCTCTGTGGCGGGCGCTGACCGAGGCGGGCCGGCTGCTGCCCGGATCCGTCCGGGTCGTGGTGCTGCGCGGGGAGGGCAAGTCCTTCTCCGCCGGGCTCGACCGGCAGATGTTCACGCCCGAGGGAATCGAGGGCGAGCCGTCGTTCATCGACCTCGCACGCGGTGACGACGCCGAACTGGACGCCACCATCGCCGTCTTCCAGGAGGCGTTCACCTGGTGGCGGCGCAGCGACATCGTGTCCGTCGCCGCCGTGCAGGGACACGCCATCGGGGCCGGATTCCAGCTGGCCCTCGCCTGTGACCTGCGCGTCGTCGCGGACGATGTGCAGTTCGCCATGCGCGAGACCAGCCTCGGTCTCGTCCCCGACCTGACCGGCACGCACCCCTTGGTCGGACTCGTCGGTTACGCCCGCGCGCTGGAGATCTGCGCGACCGGGCGCTTCGTCACGGCCGAGGAGTCGGTGAGCACCGGACTGGCCAACCTCGCCGTGCCCGTCGCCGACCTGGACGCGGCCGTGCAGGACCTCGCCGCGGCGCTCCTGGCGGCTCCCCGTGACGCCGTGATCGAGACGAAGGCCCTGCTGCGCGGCGCCCAGGACCGCACCTTCGAGGAGCAGCGCACCGCCGAACGCGCCGCCCAGGCCCGCCGCCTGCGCGACCTGGCCGGCCTCGGCGAGTAGCGGCACCACGACCGCCGGGACGGGGCCGCATGGCCCCCTCCCCGCGCGACCGTGCGCCGACCGGGTGTCGCCGGCCCGGGCACTTCGGTCGTGTGCGGCGACCAGGACGGCTGCCGTCGTCCATGCGGGCGTGTCTTCGGGTCGGCCGGTGTGTTCCGGCCGGGGTGCTTCGCTGGTGTGCGGTGAGCTGGGCGGCTGCTGGTCGGGCACGCGGGCGTGACTTTGCGTCGGCCGGGGTGTTTCGGTGGTGTGCGGTGAGCTGGGCGGCTGCTGGTCGGCCATGCGGGTGTGTCCTTGAGCCGGCCCGGGCACTTCGGTCGAGCGCGGCGACCAGGACGGCTGCCGGTCGGGCACGCGGGCGTGACTTTGTGTCGGTCGGCGCACCTCAGTCGAGCGCTGTCACCAGAACGGCCGCCGTGGGCCGGTCCGGCAGGGAGGCGGTCACGGCCGCGCGGACGGCCCTGGCCACCTCCAGCGGGCGGTGGTCCACCAGGACCGCGAGATCCACGCGCGCGTGGCGGTGGGGCAGGGCCGCCCCGCCCGGCTGCCCGGACGCGGACAGATGGACCGGGCGGCCCAGCGTGCCCGTCAGCCGGCTCACCCCCGGAACGGCGAGCGCGGCCGCCGCGACACGGCCGGCCTCCGCGTCACCCGGGTCCGGCGGCTCGGGCGCGGGCTCCCGCTCCGCGGCGTCGGACGCCACCGGCGGCTCCGTGTCCAGCAGCTCCGTCACCCGCAGATCCACCTCCGCGACCGCCAGTCCGATCCGTTCCGCCGCCGCCTCGGCCAGCACCGTACGCAGCAGCGACGCCGTCACCGGCAGCGGCTGCCACGCCGTGGCCGCGAACTGGGCGGTCAGCCGCAACGGGCCCGGCGGCAGCGCGCTCGGCGGAGGCGGCACGACCGGCTCACCCGCCTCCTCGGGACCGGCGGGTCCGATCCGCAACCCGTCCAGGCGCACGCCGGGCGCGCCACGCGCCGCCGCGCGCCGCAGCAGCACGGTCGCCGCCCGCTCCGCGATCCACGCGCCGTCGCGCGGCCCGCCCAGGGGCACGATCCTGCCCAGCCCCACCTGCTGCCGTACCGCTTGCGTCCACCGGTCCGCCGTCACTCCTCCAGCCTGCCGCATTCCTGGCGCGATGCCGGGCAACCGTGCTTACGGTTGTCGGAGGAGGACGACCGAAGGGACGTACGGCGATGACCGACATGACCGAGGGAGGCTCGGTACGGGCCCCCGACTCCGAGAAGAACCCCGAAACCACCCCACGCAAGGGCCAGGGGACCCGGCGCGGCGGCGGTGACCCCGCCACGCGCGGCCGTACCACCATTGCCGACGGCGTCGTGGAGAAGATCGCCGGGCTGGCCGCCCGGGACGTGCTCGGCGTCCACGCCATGGGCAGCGGGCTGTCGCGGACGTTCGGAGCCGTGCGCGACCGCGTGCCCGGCGGCTCCAAGTCCGTGACGCGCGGAGTGAAGGCCGAGGTCGGCGAGGTGCAGACCGCACTCGACCTGGAGATCGTCGTCGACTACGGCGTGTCCATCGCCGACGTCGCCAGGGCCGTGCGGGAGAACGTCATCGCGGCGGTCGAGCGGATGACCGGCCTCGAGGTGGTCGAGGTCAACATCGCGGTGAGCGACGTGAAGCTGCCCGACGAGGAGGACGAGGAACCGGAGACCCGCCTCCAGTGAGGCCGGGTGAGCGGAGGAGCGCACCATGAACATGGCCGTGGTCGGCATGATCGCCGGCATGGCGCTGGGCTTCGCCGGATACTTCGGCGGCTTCGGGGCCTTCCTGTTGGTGGCGGCCCTGGGCGCCGTCGGGTTCGTCGTCGGCCGGTTCCTCGAGGGGGACCTGGAACTCGGCGACTTCTTCCGGTCCCGTGACGAACGGCGGCGGTGACGACCGTGAGCACGGGAACCGCCGAACTCGGCGGGAGCCCGGCCGGCGTCGCGGCGGGCGAGCGCGGTGCGACCAGGATCGCCGACCGGGTGGTCGCGAAGATCGCCTCGCAGGCGGCCCGTGAGGCGGTCGGCGCTCTCCCGCCGGGGGCCGCACCGCCGCACGCGAGCGTGGTCGTCCACCACGACGCCGCCCGCGTCCGCGTGCACATCGAACTCGACTACCCCGGCGACATCGGCGGCCGGTGCGCACGGGTACGGCGCCGCGTGGTCGACCGGGTGCGCGAGCTGGCGGACATGGCCGTGCCGGAGGTCGTCGTCCACGTGGAACGGCTGCATCTGACGGCCGCGCCCGGCGCGGAACACGGGAGGACGCCATGAGCGAACCCCACGGCACGGTCCTGGAACAGCACCCGCCGTCCGCCGGCGGCGGAGAGGACGGGGCCGGCGGGCGCGACGACGGGCACCGGCGCTTCTGGTCCGCCCGCCGGGTCCCGGCGGGGCTCCTCGCGCTGGTCCTCCTGGTGATCGCGGGCATGTTCCTGTACGACATCGTCGCCGTGCGCGCCCACCGGGACGGGATGAGCTGGCGCCGTGAGCTGGCCCGGCAACTGGACCAACGGCCCCTGGACGACGTCTGGGTGCTGACCGGCGCCGCGGTCGCCGCCGCGCTCGGACTCTGGCTGCTCCTGCTCGCTCTGACGCCCGGCCTGCGCTCCCTGCTCCCGATGCGCCGCACCCATCGCGACGTCCGCGCGGGACTGCACCGCGCCGCCGCCGAGATGGTGTTGCGGGACCGGGTCATGGAGGTGGCCGGGGTGCAGTCCGTGCAGGTCAGGGTGAAGCGCGCCCGCGCCGACGTCCGCGCGGTGTCGCACTTCCGTGAACTGGACGACGTACGGGCCGACGTGACCTCGGTACTCGACGAAGCCGTCAGAGGGCTGGGCCTGGCCCGGCCGCCCGCGCTGTCGCTGCGGGTGCGGCGACCCGGCCGAAAGGGGCGATAACGGTGCTCGGGAGTGTCAACCGTGTGCTGCTCGCGATCGCGGGGCTGGTGCTGATCGCCCTCGGCGGGTCGGTGCTGGCGATCGGACTCGGGGCGCCCGCGCCCTCCTGGTGGCTGCACCACGGACGGGACGACGTGCTGCTCGACGCCGCCGAGCGGACCCGGTGGCGGGACGAAGGCTGGTGGTGGCCGGTGGTCATCGCCGCGCTCGCCGTGCTGGTCCTGCTCTGCCTGTGGTGGCTGCTGGCGGTGCTGCGCCGACGGCGACTGACCGAGATCCTCGTCGACACGGGCGACGGGGAGGGCGCGGCCCTGCGCGGCCGGGCCCTGGAACACGTCCTCGCCGAGGAGGCGAACCGCCAGGAGGGTGTCGCGCAGGCCCACGTCGTGCTGACCGGCCGCCGCGGCGGTCCGGCGGCCCGGGTGCTCCTCACCCTGGAACCCCACGTGGACCCGGGCACCGCCCTGGACACCCTCACCACCGGCGCCCTCACCCACGCCCGCGACTCCTCGGGTCTCCCGGAACTCCCCACGGAGGCCCGCCTGCACGCGGTGAAACACCACCCGGAACGCGTCACCTGACCCCTGCCCGCACTCCGCGGGCAATCATGCCTCCCTCAGTGCCTCAAGGGCCTGGGAGGTGCCCCCAGCGGCACGGGTGGGCGCGACGGCACCCCGCAGACGCCGGGCTGCGCAAACACCCCCGGCCCGCACCAGCACACGGTGCCCCGTCGTCAGAACCCGTGCCGGTACCCACCGTCCACCGGCAGCATGACCCCCGACAGATAGGAAGCCGCCGGCGACAGCAGGAACGCCGCCGTCCGCCCGAACTCCCCGGGGGTCCCGTACCGCCGCAACGGAATCCGGGACTCGGCCGCCTGCCGGGTGGCCTCCGGATCCGCGGACAGCGCATCCAGCTCCCGCACCCGGTCCGTGTCGATCCGCCCCGGCAGCAGCCCCACCACCCGGATCCCCCGCGGCCCCAGTTCGTCCGCCAGCGACTTCGCGAACCCCGCAAGCCCGGGCCGCAGCCCGTTCGAGATCGTCAGCCCGGGGATCGGCTCGTGCACCGACCCCGACAGCACGAACCCGATGACACCCCCCTCGCCCAGCTCCTCCGCCGCCGCCCGCGCCATTCGCACCGCGCCCAGGAACACCGACTCGAACGCCGACTGCCACTGCTCGTCGGTGGTGTCGGCGACGAACCCGGGCGGCGGCCCGCCCACACTGACGAGGATGCCGTCGAAGCGCCCGAACCGCTCCCGCGCGGTCGCGATCAGCCGCGCCGGCGCCTCCGGGTCGGCGTTGTCGACGGCCACCCCGACCGCGTCCGGCCCCAGCGCGGCCGCCGCCTCCGCGACGGACTTCTCCTCCCGCCCCGTGACGACCACCTTCGCGCCGTCGGCGACGAGCTCCCGCGCGGAGGCGTTGCCCAGGCCGCGGGTCGCCCCGGTGACGACGTACACCCGGTCCTTCAGTCCAAGATCCATGGCCCTATCCTGCCTCCTCGTCCCCGAACAGGGCGAGGGCGGTGTTCACCAGGCCGATGTGGCTGAACGCCTGCGGGAAGTTGCCCAGCAGCCGGTCGCCCACCGGGTCGTACTCCTCCGCCAGCAGCCCCACGTCGTTGGCCAGCCCCAGCAGCCGTTCGAACAGCTCGCGGGCCTCCTTCGTCCGGCCGGTCATGTGCAGGGCGTCCGCCAGCCAGAAGGAGCACACCAGGAAGGTGCCCTCCTGGCCGGGCAGCCCGTCGACGGCCGTGGCGTCCGGGGTGTAGCGGCGTACGAAGCCGTCCTGGCCCAGCTCGGAGCGGACCGCCTCGATGGTGCCGAGCACCCGGGGGTCGTCGGGCGGCAGGAAGCCCACCCGGGGGATCAGCAGCAGCGCCGCGTCGAGTTCACGCGAGCCGTAGGACTGCGTGAAGGTGTTCCGTTCGGGGTCGTACCCCTTGTCGCACACCTCCCGGTGCACCTCGTCCCGCAGTTCCCGCCAGCCGTCCAGGTCACCCTCGAGATCCGGGAACTCCTCCATGGCGCGCACCGCGCGGTCGGCCGCCACCCACACCATCACCTTGGAGTGCACGAAGTGGCGCCGGCCGCTCCGTACCTCCCACAGCCCTTCGTCCGGCTGCCGCCACGCCGTGCGCAGGAAGTCCAGGAGCACCACCTGCAGCGCCCACACGTCCGGCTGTGCCGACAGCCCCGAACGCCGGGCCAGCGTCAGGGAGTCCACGACCTCCCCGTACACGTCGAGCTGGAGCTGGTTCACGGCGTCGTTGCCGACCCGCACCGGCGTGGCGCCGCCGAAGCCGGACAGCCACGGCAGTTCGAACTCCGGCAGCCGTCGCTCACCCGCGAGCCCGTACATGATCTGCAGGTCCGCCGGATCGCCCGCCACCGCGCGGAGCAGCCAGTTGCGCCAGGCCTCCGCCTCGCTCTGGTACCCGGCGGCCAGCAGCGCCTTCAGGGTCAGCGTGGAGTCGCGCAGCCAGCAGAAGCGGTAGTCCCAGTTGCGGACACCGCCCGGCTCCTCCGGCAGGGAGGTGGTGGGCGCGGCGACGATGCCGCCCGTGGGACGGTACGTGAGCGCCTTGAGCGTGATCAGCGAGCGGACCACCGTGTCCCGGTGCGGGCCGTCGTAACGGCAGTGCGCCGCCCAGCTCTGCCAGTCCTTGACGCTGTGCCGCAGCGACGCGTACGGGTCGACCAACGGGGGCCGCGGCTCGTGGGAGGGGTGCCAGGTGAGCACGAACGCGACCCGCTCGCCCTCCTTCACCGTGAACTCCGAGAAGGTGCCCATGTCCTCGCCCCAGGTCGGCACCTCGGGAACGCTGCGCAGCCACGCCGAGTCGGGTCCGGCCACCGCCACCCGGTGCCCGTCGGCCTTGCGCACCCAGGGCACGACCGAGCCGTAGTCGAAACGCAGGCGGAGTGTGCTGCGCACGGTCACCTCACCCCGTACGCCCTGCACGATCCGCACCAGGTCGGGCGCGCGGTGCCGTTGCGGCATCAGGTCGGTGACCAGCACCGTCCCTTGCGGGGTCGTCCACTCGGTGTCCAGGACGAGGGTGTCCTCGCGGTAGGACCGGCGGGTGTACCGGTCCGCGCCGACCGGCGCGATCCGCCAGTGTCCGTTGCTCTCGTCCCCGAGCAGCCGCGCGAAGCAGGCCGCCGAGTCGAAGCGGGGCAGGCAGAGCCAGTCGACCGAGCCGTCCGCGCCCACCAGGGCAGCGGTCTGTTCGTCGCCGATGAGCGCGTAGTCCTCGATACGGTGCACGGGGTGCGGGTTCCCGGCCATCGGGGGCCGCAATCAGGGGAGGAGCCGGGGGAGTGACGGGCCGTCGGCCGCCGCGGCACCGTTGCCGTTGAAGATCACACCGGGGTCGGAGGGCGCCTGGTTGAGCACCCACAGGCCGATCAGCGTGGCCAGCGCGAAGACGACCGCGACGAGCACGGTGAGGACGAGCCGCCGCCGGCGTTCCCGGCGCAGCCACTCGCCGCGCGCCGTGCGGTAGGCGTCGGGGTCGGGCAGCACCCCTCCGGCCAGCGCCTGCAGGGCGTCGCGCAGTTCCCGTTCGGTGCGCTCCGTACCCTGCGGACGGGACGGCTCCTCCCGGTCGTGGTCCGTGCGGTCCGGACTGGTGCCGTGCGACCCAGTCGCATCTCGATGCGTCATCGCCGGGCCTCCATCGCCTGGGTCAGCGCGGCGATGCCGCGCGAGGTGTGCGTCTTGACGGAACCACGGGAGATCCCCATCGCGGCGGCTATCTCGCTCTCCTTCAGCCCCAGCCAGTGCCGCAGCACCAGCGCCTCGCGCTGCCGCGCCGGAAGGTGCTGGAGCGCGTCGATCAGCACCCGCTGGTCGTCGTGGAGCAGCGCGGTGTTCTCGGCGGAGGCCACGGTCTCGTCGGCCGGGGCCGGCGGACGCTCCTCGTGCCGCCGGGCGACCTGCAGGTGGCGTATCCGCATCCGGGTCAGATTGCAGACGGTGGACCGCAGATACGCCTCCGCCGCGGCCACGTCCTTCAGCCGCCGCCACTTGCGGTAGATCTGGTAGTACGCCTCGGCCACCACGTTCTCCGGGTCGTCGGCGCCCAGCAGCACGGCGAGCCGCAGCATCGAGGAGTAGTGCAGCTCGAAGAGGCGGGCGACGCCGGCCTCCCGCTCGAGGTCGGCCGGATCGCCGACGGCGGGCCCCAGCGGTCCGGCCGGGACCGCGGCCGGAGGAGGCGGTGGAGCCGGGGCAGGGGCGGGGGACAGAGTGGTCCGGGACTGCTGTCTGCGTCTCACGTGTTGTTCGCTCCCGTCTCCGGACGTCGCCCGGCCATCAGGCGGGACGGCAGGTCGGTGGCGTCGGCGCCGCGCGGGACGCCGAGCCGGGCGAGGGCCGCGGTGCCGGCGACCGCGACGGTCAGATTGAGCAGCAGGGCGGCGACACCGGCGTAGATCTCCAGGGGTCCGGCGCCGGTGTCGAGCGGCACGATCGAGGAGAACCCCTCCCGCACCACCAGGTACGTCCCGGCCACCATGCCCACGGCCCATCCGGCGAGCAGCGCCCGCGGATGCAGCCAGCGTGTGTACAGCCCGACCGCCACCGCCGGGAAGATCTGCAGGATCCACACCCCGCCGAGCAGCTGCAGGTTGATCGCGTCCTGGTCACGCAGCCCGAACACGAACGCGACGGCCCCGAGCTTCGCGGTCAGCGACACCGCCTTGGCGACCCGCACCTGCCGTTTCGGCGTGGCCGTCGGATGGACGTACTCGACATACACGTTCCGTACGAAGCTGGTCGCCGCGGCGATCGACATCACCGCCGCCGGCACCAGCGCGCCCACGACGATCGCGCCGAAGACCAGTCCGGCCAGCGGGCCCGGCATCAGCCGGTCGACCAGCATCGGCACCGCCGCCTCGGCGCCGCCCTCGGGCGCCCGCACTCCGGCCGCCAGGGCCGCGATGCCGAGGAACCCGAACAGCGCGAGCAGCGCGGTCCAGGCGGGCAGCCCGGCCGACACCTTGCGCAGGGTGCGGCCGCCGTCGGCGGCGAACCCGGCGGTGAGGACATGCGGGTACATCAGCAGGGCCAGCGCGGAGCCGAGCGCGAGCGTGGCGTAGGCGGGCTGCTGCTCCGGCGACAGCAGCAGCGGGGAGTGCGCCGCGTCCGTGCCGCCGAGGGCGCGCGCCGCCCCGTCGAAGACCGCGCCGAAACCGCCGAACCGCCGCAGGACCAGCCAGCAGACGGCGGTCAGCGACACGAACACCGCCACCGCCTTCAGGGCGGAGATCACCGTGGGCGCCCGCAGCCCGTGCCGGTAGGTGGCGACGGCCAGCCCCGCGAACACGGCCACCATCACGAGGTCACCGGTGGCTCCGCTCGGATACAGTCCGCCCGCGGTGAGCACCGCGCGGATGCCGAGCAGCTGGAGCGCCAGGTACGGCATCGTGGCCAGGATGCCGGTCAGCGCCACGACCAGGGCCAGCGGCGGCGATCCGTACCGGCCGCGCACGAAGTCGGCGGCGGTGATGTAGCCGTGCCGCCGCGCCACGTCCCACAGGCGGCTGAGCAGCACGAACGCGAGCGGGCAGACGATCACCGTGTACGGCACCGCGAAGAAGGCGGGCGCGCCGTTGCCGTAGGCCAGGCCCGGCACGGCGGTGAAGGTGTACGCCGTGTAGATCGTCCCGCCGAGCAGCAGCCAGGTCCAGCCGGCGCCGAGACTCCGGTCGGCGAGCGCCCAGCCCTCCAGCGAGGGCAGCCGGTCGCTCGGGCGGAGCCGTCGCGCGGTGACGGCGAGCAGCGACGCCCCGCCGATCACGGCGAGGAACGTCGCGGTCATGGCTGTGTCGGCCATGAATCACCGTCCTTGGTGTGCTGTGCCCTCGGGGGAGAGTTGCGCGGACGGCCCGTCCGGATGACAGAAACCGGCGGGACATCCGTCCGGAACGTGGCGTCAACACATCCGACCGGTGCGCCACTCTCGCACACAACGCCGCGCATCGGGAGGGCGGCGCAGGTCACAGCACGCAACGGTGGTTCCCGGCCACGGATCGTGTCTCCGCCCCGGGACCGGCTACACCGTCGCCGGTTCGGCCTCCTCGGCGTCCGTCGTCCCGTCCGCCGCCCGCTCCCGGGCCTCCCTGCGGACCAGGACGACCCAGCCGGCCGGCACGGCCGCGGCGAACAGCCACCACTGGATGGCGTACGCGTAGTTCAGGGCCGCGTTCTCCTTGCCGGGGTTCCCGAGCGGTTCCGGGGTGCCGTTCCCCGGCTCGGGCGCCGTCAGCGCCACATAACCGCCGAGCACCCTGGCGCCGAGGCGCTCCGCCTCCTGCTCGCTGTTGATCAGCATGATCTGCCGGTCGGGCAGGCCCTCGAGGTTCTTGATGCCGCTCGCCTCGGTCGTCTCGTCGGGCATGAGCCGGCCCTTGATCGTGACCTCGCCGCGCGGCGGCGCGGGAACCTCGGGGAAGGCGGTCTGGCTCGGCCCGTCCGCGGGGATCCAGCCCCGGTTGACGAGCAGCACCCTGCCGTCGTCGAGCACGAAGGGGGTGAGAACGTGGAAGCCGACCTTGTCGTCGGCGTTGGTGCGGCGGCGCACGACGACCTCGTCATCCGTGTCGAAGCGCCCCTTCGCGGTCACGGTGCGGTACCGCTCGGCGCGGGTCACGGCGTCCCCCGGCGCGGCGAGCTGCTCCACGGGCACCGGATCGGCGGCCAGCGCGTCGGTGACCAGCTGGTTCCGGGCGGAACGCTCCCCGTGGCGGTCCATCTGCCAGGTGCCCAGCCAGATCATCGTGGGGATGAGAAGGAGGGCGACCAGTGTGATGATCACCCATTGGCGGGACAGCAGGAAGCGGTACACCCCACGACCGTACAACCCCGGCCGCGGGGTGCATTCAGGCGGGTACGTCCCTTCACACCCGGTCGACGATCCCCGCCTGTCCCTCCGCGCGGGCGCAGTGGGCGCCGCAGTACCAGTGACCGTCCGCCTCGACGCCCTGGCCGATGATCTGCACCCGGCAGTGCTCGCAGATCGGGGCCATGCGGTGGATCGCGCAGGAGAAGCAGTCGAAGACGTGCACCGCGCCCTGCGCGTGCACCTCGAAGGTCATTCCGTAGCTGTTGCCGCAAACTTCGCATGTCGCCATGCGCCACAGCGTGAGCCGTCGGCCCGGCGGGGGGCGAGCGGGCGGCGGGCGAGTCGCCCGCCAATCACCCGTCCGTACGGTCCGCCGGCTCCACGTCCCCGAGCAACTGGCCGAACGCCGCCTCGTCGACGACCGGGGTGCCGTACTGCCGGGCCTTGACCACCTTGGACGTGCCCGAGTCCGGGTCGTTGGTGACGAGCAGGCTCGTGAGCCGGGACAGGCTGGTGGCCACATGCAGGCCCGCCTCGGTCGCGCGGTCCTCCAGCAGGTCCCGCTCGACGGAGGTGTCCCCGGAGAACGCCACCCGCATCCCCTGCTTGAGCCGCCTGCCCGGCTCGTAGCGCCCGGGGTTGGGATGGGGGCACGCGGGCCGTTTGCGGGAGGGGCGCCAACTGGTCGGCCGGTAGCCCCCGGGGCCCGCCTGCTGCCCGATCCGGGGCCGGTCCGTCCACTCGGTCAGCGGCCGGCACTCGTGCAGCGGCAGCCGTACTCCCCCCGCGGCCGCGGCCCGCAGACTGGGCCGGAACGCCTCCGCCAGCACGCGTGCGTCGTCCAGCGCGTGGTGTGCCCGCCGCTGCACGACACCGAAGTGCGCGGCGAGCGACTCCAGCTTGTGGTTGGGCAGCGGAAGCTTCAGCTCCTTGGAGAGGGCGATGGTGCACAGCCGCTGCTTCACCGGCGCCTCGCCGCGCGCGCGGGCGTACTCCCGGGCGATCATCTGCCAGTCGAAGACGGCGTTGTGCGCCACCAGCACCCGGCCCTCCAGCCGGGTCGCGAACTCCGCGGCGATGTCCTGGAAGAGGGGCGCCCCTTCGAGCACGTCGCTCGTCAGACCGTGGATCCACACCGGGCCCGGGTCCCGCTCCGGATTGACCACCGTGTACCAGTGGTCCTCGACCTCGCCGCGCGCGTCCAGCCGGTAGACGGCCGCGGAGATGATGCGGTCGTCCCGGGCCAGCCCCGTGGTCTCCACGTCAACGACCGCGTATCCCTGGGGATACGCGGCCGGCCACGCGGTGGGGGAGGAGGCTGGGGCGGTGAGGTCTTCGAGCATGGTTCATGAGGATACGGGCCGCGACTGACACTCCTGTCCGTCAGGTGCCCTGCGCGGGCCGCCCGTTCGGATTCCGGACATGTCCGGAAGGGGGTCGAGGGCCGGTCACCGGCGCCCCGTCACCAGCGGATCGGCACGGGCAGCGCCGTCAGCAGTCCCGACACCGCGACCACCAGGGCGAGCAGGTACACCTCCGCCCGCGCGGGTGAACTCGCGCTCAGCGGGTCGGCCGCGCGGGCCAGCCGGAGCCGGGCCCATAGCGCGAGCGCGGCGACACCGGCCATCAGGATCACCTTGGCGAGCAGCACACGCCCGTACGCCGTCTCGGTCAGCTGCTCCAGGATCGTCTCCGACGGCATCCGGCGCAGCGAACTGCACACGCCCGTCGCGGTGACGGCGGCGAGCAGCGCGGCCGCGACGCGCGCGTAGCGGCCCAGCAGCGCCGCGCCCGCCTCCGCCTTCTGCCACACCTTCAGCGTGCGCAGTACGTACACCAGCCCGCCCACCCAGAGCGACGCGCAGGTCAGGTGGACCACCGTCAGCCCGGAGCCGATCATCGGGCTGTACTCGGTGGTGGGGTGGGCGCGCAGCGCCTCCGCGACGACGATCGCGGCCAGGGGCCACACCTGTGTGCCGGGGCGTCCGGACGCGGAGCACAGGGCCGCCGCGAGGAAGCCGTTGACCTCCAGCAGGGCGAGTTTGCCGTCCCGGGAGTCGTAGAGGCCGCCGACGTCGATGTCGGCGAGGCTGCCGGGCACCAGGTTGCCGGTGGCCACGACGGAGGCGAGTCCGAGGGCGGCCACGAAACCGGCGGTGTTCGCGGCCGTGGACCAGCCGCGGGGCAGCGTGTCCTGAGCGCCGGGCACGGAGCGGGCCAGCCGTCGCACGAAGAGTTCGCCGACGGGCACGGACAGCGCCGCGAACAGCGCCGTGCGCAGCAGGGCTATGCCGCCGGTGCCGGGCGCGTCGGCCTCCCCGGTGCCGTGCAGCGCCGGGGACGGGCCGAGGAGCGGTATCAGCGCGCCCAGCGCCACCAGTACGAGTACGGCAGTGGCCCGCCCGGTGCCGGGGCGTCTGGCGCCCCTGTGTGCACCGGTCCTCCCGGCCCTGGGTTTCGTCAGAGTCACCCCAGGATCTTCACAAGATCACACACTTCTGGGCAAGTGAGGGGCGAAATGTGAACTCTGCGCTTCCGGTCGTCTTCGCGTGCGTGTCACCGCCAACGTGCCCGGTCCGCGCCCCAACTGCCCGGCGGCCGCGCCCAGTCGCGCGGACCGCCGTCGAACGTCACCGCCGGCAGGGCGTGGCGCAGCCTGCCCAGCGGGCCGTCCGTCTCGGTCAGCCAGGCCTCCGGGGCCACCTCGCCGGCATCCGGTGCGTCCACGGAGCCCGCGCGCTCCGCCGCCTCCAGCAGCCACCCCGCCGTCCGCGCCAGCGCCACCCGTAGGAGCCTGCTCCCGCCCTCCTCCGCCTGCTCGGTGAGCGCCCGCAGCACACCGGCCGCCAGCAGGTAGCCCGTGCCGTGGTCGAGCGCCTGCGCCGGCAGCGCACCCGGTCGCCCCCGGGTCCCTTCGGCCGCGGCGATGCCCGTGGCCGCCTGGACCAGGCTGTCGAAGCCGCGCCGGCCGCCCCAGGGTCCATGCCCGCCCCACGCCGACAGCTCGGCCACCACCACCCCCGGGCGCCGCCCGGCCAGCTCCCGCGCGGTCAGCCCGAAGCGGTCCAGGGCGCCCGGACGGTATCCGGTGACCACCACGTCCGCCGCCGCGAGCAGCTCCTCGAGGGTGTCCCGGTCCGTGCCGAGGTCCAGCAGCGCCGATCGCTTGCCGAAGCCGGTGTCGGCATGCTGGTCGGGGAGTTCGGGCAGGCCGGGGGAGTCCACGCGCAGGACGTCCGCGCCGAGCAGGGCGAGCGTGCGGGTGGCGACCGGTCCCGCGATGACCCGGGTCAGGTCCAGCACCCGCAGCCCGGCGGCGGGCAGCAGCGGATCCCGGTGCACCGGAGTGAACTCCCGCGCGGGGGAGCGGTCCAGGCGCGTGCGCTCGACCAGGGGACGGGTCCGCAGCACCGCGCCCTGGCCGTGCGCCGCCCACTCCTCGGGCGTACGCAGGGCGACGGCGAGGCCTCCCGCCGCGAACACCGACTCCTCCACCTCCCGCGCGGAGCGTTCCGCGAGCGCCGCCGCCACCGCGTCCGGGTCCTCCACCGCGCCGAGCGCGGTCAGCAACCGCGCCCGGTGGTGGGGGTAGTTGGCGTGGGTGCGCACCCATCCGTCGGCCGTGCGCCAGAACCGCGACAGCGGGGCGAAGGTCTCCGGCGCGCGTCCGTCGATCCGCAGATGCCGCTCGCCGGTGAACGCCGTCGCCACCGCCCCGTCGTCCACCCGTACCGCCGGTACCTCCCCGCCCGTGCGCCGGGCCCCGAGCTCGGCGGCGGCCAGGGCGCAAGCGCCCACACAGGCGCGCGCCGCCTCCCGCACCGGCAGCCGGGCCCGCAGCGCACCGGGCCGTTCGACGGCCGACACGCGAGGGAGAAGTGCGGGAGCGCCGCCCAGGGCGGACCAGACGTACGCCATGTCACTCATGACTGTCACTATGCAGTATTGACTCGATCAATATGAAGGTTGCCGGGCGGCACCGGAACAGTCGCCGGCCGGCGACGGAACAGCGGAAGGGCCGGGCGCAGCCGCCCGGCCCTCCGCTGTCATGAGTACCGCAGGACTACCGCGTCACCGCGTCCAGCGCGTCGGCGGTGCCCCAGCCGTAGAAGCCGTTGCGGTTCTTCGGGCCCTCGCACACCGCGTCGACCTTGCCGTCGCCGTTGATGTCGTACGGGTCCGTGCACGCGGTGGCGTCGGCCTCCGCGTACAGCAGCGCCTTCACCAGCGCCGGCGGGGCGTAGGGGTGCGTGGACTTGATCAGCGCGGCGACGCCCGCGACATGCGGGGACGCCATCGACGTACCCGCCATGTAGCCCCACTTGCCGCCCGGCAGCGTGCCCAGGATCAGACCGCTGGTGGCGGGCGGGGCGGGCGTCTGGTAGGCCGTGGAGTCGCCGCCGGGCGCGGCGATGTCCACGACGCCCCGTCCGTAGTTGGAGAAGGACGACTTCAGCCCCTTGGCGCCGGTCGCCGCGACCGTCACCACACCCGGCAGCTGGGTCGGGATGTCGAGGCACTCGGTCGGGTCGATCACCCGGTCCGACGGGGTGCCGTCGTTCGGGGACACCGGGTCGGTGATCTCGTCGGCCGCGAGGTCGTAGTTCTCGTTGCCGGCCGCCGCCACGTTGACCGCGCCCTTGCGCTCGGCGTACCGGGTGGCCCGGGTGACCGCCTCGAGGAGCGCCTTCTGGTCCGGGTCGTCCTTGCAGTTGAAGTACCAGGGGTCGGTGTAATAGCTGTTGTTGGTGACGTCGACCCCGTGCTCGGCCGCCCACATGAAGCCGCACACCACGGCCTCGGTGTAGAAGTACCCGTCCGGGTTGGACACCTTGATGCCCGAGACCTTCACCCCGGGCGCGACACCGGTCATGCCGATGCCGTTCTTGGCGGCGGCGATCTCACCGGCGACATGGGTGCCGTGCGGGCTCTCGTCCGCGCCCGGCCGCCAGGCGCCGTCGCTCGTGTCCGGCTTGCCCGACACACAGTTGACCGACGCGTCCCGGTCGAAGTTGGGCGCGATGTCCGGGTGGGTGTCGTCCACGCCGGTGTCGATGACGGCGACGGTGACCTTCGAACTGCCCAGCGACTTCTCATGCGCCTTGTCCGCCTTGATGGCGGGCAGGTCCCACTGCAGGCCCTGGAGCGGGTCCTGCCCCTCGACCGCCTCCGCCTGCGCCTCGGCGGCCTCGGCGGCGCTGAGCACCTTCGGCGCGCCCATGTCCGTGGTGGCCGCCGACGGCAGCGGGGCGTTGCGGGTGGCGCCCGCCGACTGCACGCCGGGCACCTTGCGGACGGTCTTCGCGAAGTCGGCGTTCGAGGAGTGGACGACGATGACGCCGATCCTGTCGTACGACGTCACGATCGTGCCGCCGGCCTTGGCGATCGCCTTCTTCACATGCGCCGGCGCGCCGTGCCCGCCACGGACGTTGACCACATAGCTGAGCGAGGCCGCGTCGGCGTCCGCGGCGGCCGCGGCCGGGCGGCCGTCGGCCGGGGCGGCGGTGGCCGCGGTGTTCGGCAGGAACGCGAGCGCGGTCGCCATGGCCATCCCGGCCGGGACGACGAGCGCGCGGCGGTGGCGCGGGTGAGGCGCTGTCATGAAGTCTCCAGTTCGTTCACTGTTGCGGAGGGACGGGCGGGAACCGCGGGAGCGCACGCTCACTTGACGGCGCGCAGCGCGTCGACGATGCCGAAGCCGTAGAAACCGTTGACCCGGTCGCCGCCTTCGCATGTCGCGTCCTGCGTGCCGTCACCGTCCTGGTCGTACGACTCCGGGCAGCCGGGATTGTTCGCCTGCGCCTTCAGGAGCGCCTGCAGCATCGCGGGGGAGGCCCACGGGTGCTTGGACTTCAGCAGCGCGGCGACACCGGCGGCGTGCGGCGAGGCCATCGAAGTGCCCTGCAGGAAGGCGTACTCGCCGTTCGGCATGGTGGACAGGATGCGGCCGTCCTTGGACGGGGTGTCCGGCAGCTGGTAGCGGCGGTCACCGCCCGGCGCCGCGACGTCGACGACGCCCTTGCCGTACGTGGAGTAGTACGACTTGAGGTTCTGCACGCCGGTCGCGCTGACCGTGACGATGCCCGGCAGCTGGGTCGGCACGTCGAAGCACTCGCTCGGGTCGATGGTGCGCGTCACCGGCGTGGTGTCGTTGGGGCTGGATTCGTCGACGATCGCGTCGGAGGCCAGGTCGTGGTTGGAGTTGCCGGCCGAGGCCAGGTGCAGGGTGCCCTTGCGCTGCGCGTACAGCTGGGCACGGTTGACCGCGTCGACGATCGCCCGCTGGTCGGGGTCGTCCATGCAGTTGTACAGCCACGGGTCCACGTAGTAGCTGTTGTTCGTGATCTCCACGCCGTGGTCGGCGGCGAACACGAACGCGCAGACGACGTTCTCCGGGTAGAACAGGCCGTTGTCCGGGTCGCTGACCTTGATGCCGGCCACCTTGACGCCGGGCGCGACACCGGCGACGCCGACGCCGTTGCGGGCCGCGGCGATCTCACCGGCCACATGGGTGCCGTGGTAGTCGTCGTCCGTGTAGGGCCGCCAGGCGCCCTCACTGGTGTCCGCCTTGCCGCCGACGCAGTTGGCCGACTGGGCGGCGGAGAAGTTCGGGGCGAGGTCGGGGTGGGTGTCGTCGACGCCGGTGTCGATCACGGCGACGGTCACCTTGCGGCTGCCCGGGTTGATCTTCGCGGCCTTGTCGGCGCCTATGGCGCGCAGGTCCCACTGGTCGGCCTCGAGCGGCTCGCTGCCGGGGACGTCCGCGGAGGCGGCCTTCGTCCGCGCGGCCTCGGCGGCCGTCACGTAGTCGGCGGCGCCCTCGTCCGTCGTCCCCGCGCGGGTCAGCGGCGCGGTGCGGGTGGCGCCGGCCGACTCCACGCCCCGCACCCGGCGGATCTCCTTGGCGAAGCCGGGGTTGGCCGAGTGGACGACGATCACACCGATCCTGTCGTAGGTGACCACGACCGTCCCGTCGGCCGCGGCGATCGCCCGCTTCACGGAGGCGATCGTGCGGCGGTCCGCCTTGGTGTTGACGACGTACGCCAGGGCGGGCGCGTCCGTCGCCTGCTCGGCCGACACCGTCTGTGGCGCCGCCGACGCCGCCGCCGGCAGGAAGCCGAGCGAGGCGGTCAGGGACAGCACGACGGGCACGGCGAGGGCGAGCCGGCGTCTGGAACGCAGATGAGCCATGGGATCTCCACATCATCCGGAAACGAAACCGGCCCGAGACACAGGGTGGTGCTCGGGCAGGTACATGACGGGGTGGTGCAGGGTGAAGCTATCCCGCGCGCTCGCTGGCCAGCAATCATTTGCCGGGAACGTCTTCGGAAAACGGCGGCGGAAAAGAAGCGCCGGCAGTTGAACCGGTCCTCGCGTGGCGCCGTGCCCTTGGGCAGGAAGCGCGAGCAGACTCGCCTTTCGTCCCCGCCCGAACCACAGCAACGCGAGGAGACTCCGTGGCCGCCGAAGCACCGCCCCCCTCGACAGAACAACACAAACTCCCCACGCCCGAGGAGTTCACCGAGGTGCAGGAGAGCGCTGAGTTCGGTGAACTGCGCCGCTCCTACCGCTCCTTCGCCTTCCCGCTGACCATCGCCTTCATCATCTGGTACCTGCTGTACGTCCTGCTCTCCAACTACGCGGGCGGCTTCATGGGCGCCAAGCTGTTCGGCAACATCAACGTCGCCTTCGTCTTCGGCGTCCTGCAGTTCGTCACCACGTTCCTCATCGCGTGGTGGTACTCCCGGCATGCCGCCGCCAAGCTCGACCCCAAGGCCGAGGCCATCAAGACCCGTATGGAGGGTGGCGCATGAGCCCCTCGATCACCCATGTCACCCTCGCCGCGAACGAGGCGAGCGAACACCGGGCGCTGATCATCACGTTGTTCGCCCTGTTCGTCCTCGCCACCCTCGGCATCACCGTCTGGGCGGGCCGGCAGACCAAGGACGCCGCGGACTTCTACGCCGGCGGACGCCAGTTCAGCGCCTTCCAGAACGGACTCGCGGTCTCCGGCGACTACATGTCGGCCGCGTCCTTCCTCGGCATCGCGGGCGCCATCGCCCTCTTCGGGTACGACGGCTTCCTGTACTCCATCGGCTTCCTGGTGGCCTGGCTGGTCGCCCTTCTGCTGGTCGCCGAGCCACTGCGGAACTCCGGCCGCTACACGATGGGCGACGTCCTCGCCTACCGCATGCGCCAGCGCCCGGTGCGCACCGCCGCCGGCACTTCCACCATCGTCGTGTCGATCTTCTACCTGCTGGCCCAGATGGCGGGCGCGGGCGTCCTCGTCTCGCTGCTGCTCGGCATCACCTCCGACGCCGGCAAGATCCTCATCGTCGCGCTCGTCGGTGTCCTGATGATCGTGTACGTCTCCATCGGCGGTATGAAGGGCACCACCTGGGTCCAGATGGTCAAGGCCGTGCTGCTCATCGGCGGCACGATCCTCATTACGTTCCTGGTGCTGCTGAAGTTCAACTTCAACATCTCCGACCTGCTGGGCAGCGCCGCCGAGAACAGCGGCAAGGGCGAGGCCTTCCTCGAGCCCGGCCTGCAGTACGGCGCCGACGGCACCACCAAGCTGGACTTCATCTCCCTCGGCATCGCCCTGGTGCTCGGCACCGCCGGTCTGCCGCACATCCTGATCCGCTTCTACACGGTGCCCAACGCCAAGGCCGCCCGGAAGTCCGTGAACTGGGCCATCGGCATCATCGGCGGCTTCTACCTGATGACCATCGCTCTCGGCTTCGGCGCCGCCGCACTGATCTCACAGGACGAGATCATCGCGTCCAACCCGTCCGGGAACACGGCCGCGCCGCTGCTCGCCCTGCACCTGGGCGGCGTCGACTCGGCCTGGGGCGCGATCCTGCTGGCCACCATCTCGGCGGTCGCCTTCGCGACGATCCTCGCCGTGGTCGCCGGACTCACGCTCGCCTCGTCGTCCTCCTTCGCGCACGACATCTACGCCAACGTCATCCGCAAGGGGCAGGCCACGGAGAAGGAGGAGATGAGGGCGGCCCGCTGGGCGACCGTCCTGATCGGCATCGTCTCCATCGCGCTCGGCGCCCTCGCCCGCGATCTCAACGTGGCCGGACTGGTCGCGCTGGCCTTCGCGGTCGCCGCCTCCGCCAACCTGCCGACCATCCTCTACAGCCTGTTCTGGAAGCGGTTCACCACCCAGGGCGCCCTGTGGTCGATCTACGGCGGCCTCATCGTCGCCGTCGGCCTGGTGCTCTTCTCGCCCGTGGTCTCCGGCGACCCCAAGGCGATGTTCCCGGACGTCGACTTCGCCTGGTTCCCGCTGAAGAACCCGGGCATCATCTCCATCCCGTTCGGCTTCCTGATGGGCTGGCTCGGCACCGTCCTGTCCAAGGAGGAGCCGGACGTCAAGAAGTACGCGGAGCTGGAGGTCCGGTCCCTGACCGGCACCGGCGCCCACTGATCCACCCGCCCCGGACGGCCGCGTCGTACGGACCCTGTAGGTCCCTACGACGCGGCCGTCGGCATCTCGTCACATCGGGTCGATGTGGGTTGTCGGTGGCGTCACGTAGGCTCACTGGTACGAGACAGGAGTGATCCGCGTCGAGGGAGGGGGCCCACGTGCTCATCGACACCTACGGCCGAGTGGCCACCGACCTGAGGGTCTCGCTGACCGACCGGTGCAATCTGCGCTGCACCTACTGCATGCCCGAGGAGGGGCTGCAGTGGCTGGCCAAGCCCGACCTGCTCACCGACGACGAGATCGTGCGCCTCATCGGCATCGCCGTCACCTCCCTGGGCATCGAGGAGGTCCGGTTCACCGGCGGCGAGCCCCTGCTCCGCCCCGGGCTGGTCGGCATCGTCGAGCGGGTCGCCGCGCTGGAGCCCCGCCCGCAGATGTCCCTCACCACCAACGGCATCGGTTTGCGGCGCACCGCGGCCGCCCTGAAGTCGGCGGGCCTGGACCGGGTCAACGTCTCCCTGGACACCCTGCGTCCCGACGTCTTCAAGACGCTCACCCGCCGCGACCGCCATCGGGACGTCATCGACGGCCTGTACGCGGCCCGCGAGGCCGGCCTGACCCCCGTCAAGGTCAACTCGGTCCTGATGCAGGGGCTCAACGACGACGAGGCCCCCGACCTCCTCGCCTGGGCCGTGGAGCACGACTACGAGCTGCGCTTCATCGAGCAGATGCCCCTCGACGCCCAGCACGGCTGGAAGCGCGACGGCATGATCACCGCCGGGGACATCCTGGCCTCCCTGCGCACCCGTTTCGAGCTGACCCCCGAAGGCGACGAGGCGCGCGGCTCCGCGCCGGCCGAGCGCTGGCTGGTGGACGGCGGTCCGCACCGGGTCGGCGTCATCGCCTCCGTCACCCGCCCCTTCTGCGCGGCCTGCGACCGCACCCGCCTCACCGCCGACGGCCAGGTCCGCACGTGCCTGTTCGCGACCGAGGAGACGGACCTGCGCGCGGCTCTGCGCTCCGACGCCCCCGACGAGGAGATCGCCCGGATCTGGAAACTCGCCATGTGGGGCAAAAAGGCGGGCGCGGGCCTGGACGACCCGAGCTTCGTCCAGCCGGACCGGCCCATGTCTGCCATCGGAGGCTAGGGCCTGAGTCCGGAGCACACCCCAGGCCCGCTCACGGTGCTGACAGGGCACCGCCGGTTCCCTGCGGCACGATCCGAACGACAGGCCTGGCCGACAAGGGCGGACGAGGCCTAAGGTTGCCACGCGACACACGGGGCCGCGCCCTGGCAGGCGCGACCCCGCTACGGCCCGCCGGGAGGCGAGCCGTCAGACCGAGGCAACGGTCTGACGATGTTGCAACCGGTGCTCGGCTACAGGCTGTGCCGGTCGCTCCACCAGGAGCTGAGCGCGGCGCCGGCAAGGCGCCCCAGCAGCCCCATCAGGAACGACCACGCGGCCTGGGCCGAGCGTTCTTCTTTTCCCTTCCGTCCATCGACCATGTGCCTACTCCTGGGCTCCGCGTGCGCGGCCTGGTGCCGCGGACTGGGGTGCCGGGGCCCGGAGTTGCTCGGCGATGGTGGCCGGGCGCTGGGAGTATGGCACGGGCCATCCGGCCCCCGGCACCGGAAGACCGTGACTGATCTGAGCTTTTCCTGAGCTTGGCGGAGGGCTGGGGCTCAGACGCCTCGCGCCTCCCACTCCTCCAGGGGAACGACCTCCTTCAGGAACCCCCGCACCCCCAGGAACTGCGAGAGATGCTCCCGGTGCTCCTCGCAGGCGAGCCATGTCTTGCGGCGCTCGGGAGTGTGGATCTTGGGGTTGTTCCACGCCAGTGCGTAGACCGCGGCGGCTCGGCAGCCCTTGGCGGAACAGATCGGGGTCTCGGGATCGGGGAGCATCACACACCGACCCTAACCCGCTGGGAAAAGGCGACGCCGAGCAGCCACGGGGGGAGCTGCCCGGCGTCGGTCCGTCGCTCCGACGGGGGATGCGGAGCGCGTACGCAGTATGTCACGGGTCACCCCGCCCCCGGCACCGGAAGCACATGATTGATCTGAGCATTTCTTGAGCTTGGCGGGGAAATGCCTTCCGCTCGGCGTCGTTTCCCCTCCCGCTCCGATCTTCACGACCGCTCGGGCCGCTCCGTTCGTGCGCCCGGCACGCGCTCCGACGCCACATCTTCCGCATCGGGTTCCGCGGAACCGTCGTTCGTCCGCGGCGGTGCGATCATCGGCTTCATCGGGGTCGTCACGAAGGTCGACGGCAGCGACGGCGCGTTCTCGCGCCCGGCGTTGGCGATCACCACCGCGATGTACGGCAGGACCGCCCCGAGCACCAGCGCGACGATCGCGACATGCCGCTCCACGTTCCACAGGGTCGCCGCGAGGATGACCGAGATCGTACGGACGACCATCGAGATCACATACCGGCGTTGCCGCCCGCGCACGTCTTCCTGGAGGCCCGCCCGGGCGCCGGTGATCCGGAACACCTGGACGCTGCCGCCGCCATGCTGCTTCCGCATCGCATTCCACCATCCGCCCGCAGAGGACCGTCCCCGCCCTGACCGTCCCACGCCCCCGTCGGGGAGCTCGGGTCCGGACACGTCCACGGTACGCCGCCCCCACCCGGGCCACGAGCCCGGGTCCGCCCCCGTCCCGGCCGCGGGGCCTGCGCCGTCGCACGTAGGCCCCACCCGACATGCGGCGTACCGCTTCTCACCCGAGACTGGTCGCAATGCTCGCGTCAAGCCGTACGAGGAGGCATCCATGGGCTGGTTGTGGGCGATCATCGTGGGTTTCGTGCTCGGTCTTCTCGCCAAGGCCGTGATCCCCGGCAAGCAGCACATCCCGCTGTGGCTGGCCACCATCTGCGGCATCATCGGTGCCGTCGTGGGCAACGCCATCGCGCGGGGTTTCGGCATCGAGGAGACGCCGGGCTTCGACTGGGGCCGGCACATCTTCCAGCTGGGCGCCGCCATCGTCGTCGTCCTGCTCGTGGAAATGCTGTACACCGCGATGCAGCGCAGGAAACACGAGCGGCAGCGGGCCTGATCCGCCGACGCCCGGGCGGCGCAGGGGCGGCCCCCGGCGTCCACCGGAAGCCGCCCCTGAGCCGGCCGTCGCTCAGCCGGCCGTGACCTCCACCGCGGCCAGGTTCTTCTTGCCCCGGCGCAGCACCAGCCAGCGCCCGTGCAGCAGGTCCTCCTTCGCCGGCACGGCGTCCTCGGCGGTGACCTTGACGTTGTTCACGTAGGCGCCGCCCTCCTTCACCGTGCGTCGCGCGGCCGACTTGCTCGCCACCAGACCGACCTCGGCGAACAGGTCGACGACCGGGCCGAGCTCGGCCACCCGGACGTGCGGCACCTCGGAGAGCGCCGCCGCCAGCGTCGGGTCGTCCAGCTCCGTCAGCTCGCCCTGGCCGAAGAGGGCCTTGGACGCGGCGATCACGGCGGCCGTCTGGTCGGCGCCGTGCACCAGCGTCGTGAGCTCCTCCGCCAGCGCGCGCTGCGCGGCCCGGGCCTGCGGCCGCTCCTCGGTCTGCTGCTCCAGCTCCTCCAGCTCCTCGCGGGACTTGAAGGACAGGATCCGCATGTAGCCCGAGATGTCCCGGTCGTCCACGTTCAACCAGAACTGGTAGAACGCGTACGGCGTCGTCATCTCCGGGTCCAGCCAGACGGCCCCGCTCTCGGTCTTGCCGAACTTGGTGCCGTCCGCCTTCGTCATCAGCGGCGTCGCGTAGGCGTGGACGGACGCCTCCGGCTCCAGCCGGTGCAGCAGGTCGAGACCGGCCGTGAGGTTGCCCCACTGGTCGTTGCCGCCCTGCTGCAGCGTGCAGCCGTAGCGGCGGTACAGCTGGAGGAAGTCCATCGCCTGGAGCAGCTGGTAGCTGAACTCCGTGTAGCTGATGCCCTCGGAGGACTCCAGACGCCGGGCGACCGAGTCCTTCGTCAGCATCTTGTTGACGCGGAAGTGCTTGCCGATGTCCCGCAGGAACTCGATCGCGGACAGGTTCGCGGTCCAGTCGAGGTTGTTGACCATGGTGGCCGCGTTCTCGCCCTCGAAGGACAGGAACGGCTCGATCTGGCCGCGCAGCCGCTCCACCCAGCCCGCGACCGTCTCCGGCGAGTTCAGCGTGCGTTCGGCCGTCGGCCGCGGGTCGCCGATCTGCCCGGTCGCGCCGCCGACCAGCGCCAGCGGCCGGTGGCCGGCCTGCTGGAGCCGGCGCAGGGTGAGCACCTGCACCAGGTGCCCGACGTGCAGCGACGGCGCGGTCGGGTCGAAGCCGCAATAGAACGTGACGGGACCGTCCGCGAGCGTCTTGCGCAAAGCGTCCTCGTCGGTGGACTGGGCGAACAGCCCGCGCCACTTCAGCTCGTCGACGATGTCCGTCACGGTTCTCGTGTCTCCTCGATGATCTTCGGCCGGTCGGGTGACGGCCGCTTGCGAACGCCTACGAGGTTATACGCCCTGGCTGACAGAGCTCATATTGAAATCGGGGACGCGCAGCGCCGGCATCGCCGCCCTGGTGAACCAGTCGCCCCACTCCCTGGGCAGCGTCTTCTCCGTACGGCCCGCCTCCGTCGCCCGGCCCAGCAGATCCACCGGCGACTCGTTGAACCGGAAGTTGTTCACCTCGCCGGTCACCTCGCCGTCCTCCACGAGATAGACGCCGTCCCGGGTCAGCCCCGTGAGCAGCAGCGTCGCCGGGTCGACCTCCCGGATGTACCAGAGGCAGGTCAGCAGCAGTCCGCGCTTGGTGGCCGCGACCATGTCCTCCAGGGACCGGTCGCCACCGCCGTCGAGGATCAGGTTCTCGATCCCGGGCGCCACCGGCAGCCCGGTCAGGTCCGCGCCGTGCCTGCTGGTCGTCAGCCGGTTTAGCTCGCCCTCGCGGATCCACTCCGTGGCCGACAGCGGCAGCCCGTTGTCGAACACCGACTGGTCACCGCCGGAGGAGTGCGCGATCACGAACGGCGCCGACTCCAGACCCGGCTCGTTCGGATCGCTGCGCAGGGTCAGCGGCAGCCCGGCCAGCTTCTCGCCGACCCGGGTGTCACCGCCCGGCTTGGAGAACACCGTGCGGCCCTCGGCCGCGTCCCGTCCGGAGGCCGACCACAGCTGGTAGATCAGCAGGTCCGCCACCGCGGTCGGCGGCAGCAGCGTCTCGTAGCGGCCCGCCGGCAGCTCGAGCCGCCGCTCCGCCCACCCCAGCCGTACGGCCAGTTCGGCGTCGAGCGCCGCGGGGTCGACGTCCCTGAAGTCCCGCGTGGAGCGCCCCGCCCACGCCGACCGGGTACGGTCCGGCGACTTGGCGTTCAGCTCCAGCGTGCCGTTCGGCTGGTCGTGCCGCAGCCGCAGCCCCGCCGATGTGCCGAGGTAGGTGGAGACCAGCTCGTGGTTCGCGAACCCGTACAGCTCCCGTCCGCCGGCACGCGCGCGTGCGAACGCCTCGCCCAGCGCCGGGGCGAAGTCGGCGAACACCGCGGAGGAGGTCTCCGCGGGCGCCTCGGTGAACTCGGGGGACGGGGCCACGCCCGTGACCAGCGGCTGCGCGTCCTCGGCGGGGCCCGCGCCCCGCGCGGCGTCCTCGGCGGCCCGCACCAGCGGCTCCAGCTCGTCCACGGTCACCGCGGAACGGGACACCACCCCGGACGCCGTGCCCTGCGCGCCGTCCACCGTGGCGATCACGGTGAGCGTGCGTCCGCGCGTGACGCCGTTCGTGGTGAGCGCGTTGCCCGCCCAGCGCAGGTTGGCGGTCGACTCCTCGTCGGCGATCACCACACAGCCGTCCGCCCGGGACAGTTCGAGAGCGCGCTCGACGATCTCGTGCGGCTTGTTGGTGCGTGCGCTCATCGACCGGCCTCCTGCGTGGTGTTGAGAATGTTGACTCCCTTGAAGAGGGCGGACGGGCAGCCGTGCGAGACCGCCGCGACCTGCCCCGGCTGGGCCTTGCCGCAGTTGAAGGCGCCGCCCAGGACATAGGTCTGCGGACCGCCGACCGCCGCCATGGAACCCCAGAAGTCCGTGGTCGTCGCCTGGTACGCGACGTCCCGCAGCTGCCCCGCCAGCCGCCCGTTCTCGATCCGGTAGAAGCGCTGCCCGGTGAACTGGAAGTTGTACCGCTGCATGTCGATCGACCACGACCGGTCACCGACGACGTAGATGCCCCGGTCCACGCCCCCGATCAGGTCCTCCGTCGACATCCCCGCCGGATCCGGCCGCAGCGACACATTGGCCATGCGCTGCACCGGCACATGACCGGGGGAGTCGGCGAACGCGCACCCGTTGGACCGCTCGAAGCCGGTCAGCTTCGCGATCCGCCGGTCCAGCTGGTAGCCGGCCAGCGTGCCGTCCTTCACCAGGTCCCAGGACTGCGCCTCGACGCCCTCGTCGTCGTAGCCGACGGTGGCCAGTCCGTGCTCGGCGGTGCGGTCGCCGGTGACGTTCATCAGCTCGGAGCCGTACTTCAGCTTGCCCAGCAGATCGAAGGTGGCGAACGAGGTACCGGCGTACGCCGCCTCGTAGCCGAGCGCCCGGTCCAGCTCGGTGGCGTGCCCGATGGACTCGTGGATGGTCAGCCACAGGTTGGACGGGTCCACCACGAGGTCGTACAGCCCCGGCTCGACGCTCGGCGCCCGCATCTTCTCCGCGAGCAGCTCCGGGATCCGCTCCAGCTCCTCGTCCCAGTCCCAGCCGGTGCCCCGCAGATACTCCCAGCCGCGGCCGACGGGCGGCGCGATCGTGCGCATGGAGTCGAACTCGCCGCTGGAGTCGTCGACGGACACCGCCGTGAGCACCGGGTGCAGACGCACCCGCTGCTGTGTCGTGACGGTTCCGGCCGTATCGGCGTAGAACTTGTTCTCGTGCACGGTGAGCAGCGAGGCGTCGACATGGTCCACCCCGCCCGCCGCCAGCAGCCGGGCGCTCCACTCGGCCAGCAGCCCGGTCTTCTCCCCGTCGGGCACCGTGAACGGATCGATCTCGTACGACGACACCCAGGTCTTCTCGGAGTGCACCGGCTCGGCCGCCAGCTCCACCCTCTCGTCGGAACCGGCCGCCCGGATCACCTGCGCGGACAGCTTCGCCATCGCCACGGCCTGCGAGGCGACCTTGGCGGCGGCGCCCGGGGTCAGATCCACCCCGGACGCGAATCCCCAGGTCCCGCCGTGCACCACGCGCACCGCGTAGCCGAGGTCGGTGGTGTCCGAGGACCCGGCGGGCTTGGCGTCCCTCAGCCGCCAGGAGGCGCTGCGCACCCGCTCCAGGCGGAAGTCCGCGTGCTCCGCCCCCAGCGACCGCGCGCGGGCGAGCGCGGCGTCGGCGAGGGGGCGCAGGGGGAGTGCCAGGAATGACTGATCGATGTCATGGGGCACGGGTGGGAATCCCTTCGGGGCTTGCCTGTAGTGACCATCGGAGGCAGTGAACCATGTCTCATGTGTCGGGCTCCCCTTGAATCCTGGACGGCAGGACGGGCGAACCACCGCCGAAAGGGGTGGGGCAGGGCAGTAAGGTGGATCAGTTGCGTGGTCCGTCTCCCGGCGGGGGCCTGTCTGAAGGACGCGCCACGCGACCGAACGGACACACGTGATCAAGGGGGCGGCATCGATCCCGCGCCGCGCGCCGCCCTCCAACGGCTCACCGCCCGCCTGGACGGAGTGCGCGTCCTGCCCGCGGGCGCCCCCGCCCCCCGCTGGACGCCCGGTCGGCGCAACGCCGCAGGACCGGAACTTCTCCCTCGACACCGCCGGCAGACACGTGCTCAAGCCGGACCTGGTCCACTACCTGCCCTCGCCGCGGGACGGGACGCTCCGCCAGGCCGTGGTCCTCGACGCCAAGTTCAAGACCAAACCCCAGCGGGACGACCTCTACCAGATGACCGCCTACTGCGTACGCCTCGGTCTCACCGAGGGGCACCTCGTCTACGCCTCGGGCAGGGCCGGGGTCGTGGAGGTGCCGGTGGGGGAGGGGCGGCTGAGGATCTGGCGACACGTCGTCGACCTCTCCCGTCCCTGGCGGGACCTGGCCGCGGACATCGACGCCCTCGCCGAGTCGGTCGCCATCGCGCGTGGCAGCGGCACCCTGTGAAGGCGAGCATGGCGGGCCGGATGTAGGTACCCTCACGGATATGTACGCACAACCTGCCTGCTGTGAGGGGAGCGCGGTATGAGCACCATTTCCGTCCGCGAGTTCTCGTACAACCCCAGCGCGGTCTTCGCCCGCGTCGAGAAGGGCGAGGCGATCGAGGTCACCCGGCACGGCAACGTGATCGCCATACTGTCACCGGCCGGCAGCCCCATGGAGCGGTACGCGCACCTGGTGGCGCAGGGGAAGATCAAGCTGAAGCCGGTCACCGCCGCCGAGCGCCACAGCATGCCGCACTACGAGGTGCCGGAAGACGTCGACCCCGTGGCGCTGCTGCTGGCCGAGCGCGAAGAGGACGACCGTTGATCTACATGGACACGTCCGCGCTGGTCACCTGGATGACCCGGCGCAGCCACTGGGACGCGCTGGACGCCTTCCTCCAGGGACGGGCCACGGAGCCGCTGGCCACCAGCACGCTCGGCTTCCTGGAGACCGTACGGACCCTGGACCTCATGGGGCACTTCCCGAAGGCCATGGAGGACCTGGACGCCCGGATCACCGAAATTCTCCTCACCCGGGAGGTGCGCGATGCGGCGGCTCTGCTGGTCGGGAGCCTGAGGACGCTGGACGCGATTCACGTCGCCAGCGCACTTTCCCTGCGGGACGACCTGACCGCCCTGGTGACCTACGACCGCAGGATGCTCGAGACGGCTCGCGCCGAAGGGCTGTCGGCTCACGCACCAGGTATGGCGGACTGACGGCGGCGCCGGACTGTAGGAACCCGACAGGCTGCCACGGGAGCCACTGTCGGTGCCCGAATGTTCCGGGGCGGACCGGGACCGATAGGTTTTCGGTGAAGCCGCCTGTCATCCAGCTGTCCGGGCGGGTGAACCAGACCGCTATCGAAAGGGTGATCCGTTGAGCCGCTCGGTTCTCGTCACCGGAGGCAACCGGGGCATCGGCCTCGCCATCGCCCGCGCGTTCGCCGACGCCGGCGACAAGGTCGCCATCACATACCGTTCGGGGGAGCCGCCGGCCGCCCTCACCGAGCTGGGCTGCCTCGCCGTCAGGTGCGACATCACCGATCCCGAGCAGGTGGAGCAGGCCTACAAGGAGATCGAGGAGGCGCACGGCACCGTCGAGGTGCTCGTGGCCAACGCCGGCGTCACCAAGGACCAGCTCCTGATGCGCATGTCCGAGGAGGACTTCACCTCGGTCGTCGACACCAACCTCACCGGCACCTTCCGGGTCGTCAAGCGCGCCAACCGCGGCATGCTGCGCGCCAAGAAGGGCCGTGTCGTGCTGATCTCGTCGGTCGTCGGGCTGCTCGGCTCCGCGGGGCAGGCGAACTACGCCGCCTCCAAGGCCGGCCTGGTCGG
Source organism: Streptomyces malachitofuscus (assembly GCF_055571035.1). Lineage (NCBI taxonomy): Bacteria > Bacillati > Actinomycetota > Actinomycetes > Kitasatosporales > Streptomycetaceae > Streptomyces > Streptomyces malachitofuscus. Next base: position 243,121 of record NZ_JBVIGA010000010.1, read on the forward strand.
CTTCGCGCGCTCCCTCGCCCGTGAGCTGGGCTCGCGCAACATCACCTTCAACGTCGTCGCGCCCGGCTTCGTCGACACCGACATGACCAAGGTGCTCACCGAGGAGCAGCGCACGGGCATCGTGTCGCAGGTACCGCTGGGCCGGTACGCGAAGCCGGAGGAGATCGCCGCGGCCGTGCGGTTCCTCGCCTCGGACGACGCCTCGTACATCACTGGAGCCGTCATTCCCGTTGACGGCGGACTGGGAATGGGTCACTGAACACCATGAGCGGAATTCTCGAGGGCAAGCGCGTCCTGATCTCCGGAGTGCTGATGGAGTCCTCCATCGCCTTCCACGCCGCCAAGCTGGCCCAGGAGCAGGGTGCCGAGATCATCCTGACCGCGTTCCCGCGGCCCACCCTGACCGAGCGCATCGCCAAGAAGCTCCCGCGGCCCACCAAGGTCATCGAGCTCGACGTCACCAACGAGGAGCACCTGGGCCGGCTGGCCGACGTGGTCGGCGAGGAGCTCGGCGGTCTCGACGGCGTCGTGCACTCCATCGGCTTCGCCCCGCAGGACGCCCTCGGCGGCAACTTCCTCAACACGCCGTTCGAGTCGGTCGCCACGGCCATGCACGTCTCGGCGTACTCCCTGAAGTCACTGACCACGGCCTGTCTGCCGCTGATGCAGAACGGCGGCTCGGTCGTCGGCCTCACCTTCGACGCGCAGTTCGCCTGGCCGCAGTACGACTGGATGGGCCCGGCCAAGGCCGCCCTGGAGGCCACCAGCCGCTACATCGCGCGTGACCTGGGCAAGCAGAACATCCGCTGCAACCTCATCTCCGCGGGCCCGCTCGGCTCCATGGCCGCCAAGTCCATCCCGGGCTTCGGCGAGCTGGCCTCCGTGTGGGACACCCGTTCCCCGCTGGAGTGGGACCTGAAGGACCCCGAGCCGGCCGGCCGCGGCATCGTCGCCCTGCTGAGCGACTGGTTCCCGAAGACCACGGGCGAGATCATCCACGTGGACGGCGGCCTGCACGCCATCGGCGCCTGACGCACACCTCACGAGGGCCCGCTTCCCGCAAGGAAGCGGGCCCTTCGGCACATCACCGCGGAGGGCGACCGACCCGGCGCGGGTCAGTCACCGGAGGACGAACCGAACCGCCCCGGACGGCACACGAACGGATAGGCGGCGGCCTCCTCGGCCGCCGTCGCCGCGTCGCCCGCGCGGATCGCGTCCACCAGCCGTCCGTGGTCCATGTGCGTCTCCGGGGACATGTCCCCGCCCACGTCCTCGCGCAGCCAGTCCCGCAGCACCTCGCTCAGGTCCGCGTACATCGCGGTCATCACGTCGTTGTGCGAGGCGGCCACCACGGCGAGGTGGAACGTCGCGTCCGCCGCCACGAACGCCTCCGCCTCACCCGACTCCCAGGCCTCCTCCCGGCGCAGCAGCAGGGTGTCGAGCTGCTTGAGATCCTTCTCCGTACGCCGCTCGGCGGCCAGCCGTGCCGCGGCCGACTCCAGCGTGGAACGCAGCTCCGCGATGTGCCGCGGATCGGCGCCGGCGAAGCGCCGGTGCATCACGCCCGCCAGCTCGCTCGTGGCCACCACGTATGTGCCCGAACCCTGGCGGATGTCCAGCAGCCCGTTGTGCGCCAGCGCGCGGACGGCCTCGCGGACCGTGTTACGGGCCACACCCAACTGCTCGACCAGCTCCGGCTCGGTCGGGATGCGCGCGCCCACCGGCCACTCACCCGAGGTGATCTGCGCCCGCAGGGCGGCGATGACCTGCTCGGACAGCGCCGAACGACGCGGATGGCTCAGAGGCATGACACACCTTCGCACGACAGGGGCGCCGCACGGCGACCTCGGCATGGACAACCAATCATCCCATGATTCTATGATGGGCCTCATGGCTAGCGAGGAAACCCGGACGCTCACGTCCACGACCGTACGCGCGTCGGCCGCACCCCCCTCCCGGAAGACACCCGGGGACGGCGCCGGGCGCGGGTGGCGGACGCGGCTGATCGTCGTCGGCATCGTGCTGGCCGCACTGAACCTCCGCCCCGCCATCACCAGCCTGGGCGCGCTGCTCGAGGAGGTCCGCGACGGTCTCGGCATGAGCGGCAGCGTCGCCGGACTGCTCACCTCCGTCCCCCCGCTGTGCTTCGCCGTCTTCGGCGTCACCGCGCCCCGGCTTGCCCGCCGCTTCGGGGCCGGCGCCGTGGTGTGCGCGGGCATGATCGCCATCGGCGCCGGCCTGCTGATACGTCCGTACGTCGGCGGTACGGCGGCCTTCCTGGCGACCACCGCCCTCGCGCTGATGGGCATCGCCGTCAGCAACGTCCTGATGCCGGTCATCGTCAAGCGCTGGTTCCCCGACCGGGTCGGCTCCATGACCGGCCTGTACTCCATGGCGCTCGCCCTGGGCACCGCCTCGGCGGCGGCGGTGACCGTGCCGCTGACCGACGCGCTCGGCGGGAACTGGCAGTCCGGCCTCGCCGTGTGGGCGGCCCTGGCGGCCGCCGCCGTACTGCCCTGGATCCCCTTCGTACGAGAACGGGTCCCGGCACCGGCGGAGCACGCACCCGCGCGGGACGGGGACGCGCCCGCGCGCCCGCTGCGCATCACCCGCAGCCGCACCGCGTGGGCGCTGGCCGTCTTCTTCGGCCTCCAGGCCACCGCCGCCTACATCACCATGGGCTGGATGGCACAGATCTTCCGCGACGCGGGCGTCCCCGCGGGCACGGCCGGGCTGCTCCTCGCCGTCACCATGGTGATGGGCGTACCGCTGGCCTTCGTCATACCCCGCCTCGCCACCCGGCTGCCCCACCAGGGCCCGATCGTGCTGGCCCTCGGCACGAGCGGCCTCGTCGGATACGCGGGCCTGTACTTCGCGCCGGCCGCCGGCGCCTGGGCCTGGGCCGTACTGCTGGGCGTCGCCAACTGCGCCTTCCCCCTGGCGCTCACCATGGTCGGGATGCGGGCCAGGACCAGCGCGGGCGTGGCCCAGCTGTCGGCCTTCGCCCAGAGCACCGGCTACCTGATCTCCATCCCGGGCCCGCTCCTGGTGGGCGTCCTCTACCAGCACAGCGGCGGCTGGGGCCTGCCGATCGCCCTGATGGCGGGCCTGATGATCCCGCAGACGATCGTAGGCATCCTGGCCGGCCGGGACCGCACGGTGGAAGAGGAAGCAACGACTCCCTGACCCCCTCCAGGGGCGCGGGGAACTGCGCGAACGGGGCCCGGGGCGGAGCCCCGGGGACGGGACGGGAAGGGGCGGCGGGGGCGAGAAACCCCTACTTCGAGAAGCCCTCCACGGCCCGCACCGAACCCCCGAAGCCCGCCACAGGCGACAAGGTGCGAAACTGGCCCCATGCCAGTCCTCGACCCCAACCCGCAGAACGGCCAGAAGAAGATGCTGCTCGTCTTCGGCGCCTTCTTCGCCATCTTCATCGTGATCGGCGTGGTCGCCACCCTCCTCGCCCCGTGACGCCCCATGGTGGTGCTGGCACCCCCATCCCCTAGGGGGCCAGGCTCAGGGTCAAGTGGGTGGGTCACCGGATGGGTTGGCGCCCGGACGGTCCGTACCTTCGAGATGTGGCCGCGAACCGCGGGCCACGGACCGTACGAGGAGCGGAGGCCACCATGGCGGCGCGCACGCACACCCGGCCCGACCCGGCCCCCCGGGGCGGCGTCGACACGCGGCTGCCGTGGTGGGCCCTGGCCCTGCCCACGCTGGCCTTCGTGGCCCTGCTGACCCTGATCCTCAACCCCTCCGAGGCCCACGCGGCCGCGGGTGAGCCGGCGATCGCGCACCTCGTCGAGCGCGCGCAGCAGCTCATGACCCGCTGAACACCCCGGAAGCGCCGGTCAACTCCCTGCGCCTCGTGGCCTGTTTCGTGCGAAGCTGGGGTGCATGAGCGTCGCAGAACCCCGCAGGATTGTCCTTTTCCGGCATGCGAAAGCCGACTGGCCCCCGGTGTCCGACCATGAGCGCCCGCTCGCCGAGCGGGGCCGAACCGATGCCGCGGTCGCCGGACGCAAGCTCGCCGATACCGGCATCGCCTTCGATCTGGCCCTGTGCTCCACCTCGGTCCGCACCCGCGAGACCTGGAAGCTCGCGGTCCACGAGTTTCCGCAGCGGCCGAAAACCGTCTACGAGGAGCGGATCTACGAGGCCTCGCCCGGCGAGCTGATCGCCCTGCTCAACGAAACCCCCGACGACGCGCAGAACGTCCTCCTGGTCGGCCACAACCCGGGCATCCAGGGGCTCGCGGACATCCTGGCCGGTACGGCCGAGGGGGACGCCCGTGAGCGCATGAGCCGCCGTGGCTACCCGGCCGCCGCCTTCGCCGTGCTGTCCTTCACCGGCTCCTGGAAGTCCCTGGAGCCCGGCGTCGGCAGCCTGGTCGACTACTGGGCGCCGACCGAGTGACACCCGGCCGCGGGGCCGGGTGACGCATCCGGCCCCGTGGCTCAGCCCACGTCGAGCGTGTCCGCCGCCTCGACCTCTTCCCGCGTGACCCCCAGCAGGTAGAGGACCGTGTCGAGGAAGGGGAAGTTCACCGCCGTGTGGGCGGCCTCCCGCACCACCGGCTTGGCGTTGAAGGCGACACCGAGTCCCGCCGCGTTCAGCATGTCCAGGTCGTTCGCACCGTCACCGATCGCCACCGTCTGCGACAGCGGCACCCCGGCCTCGGCCGCGAACCGGCGCAGCAGCCGGGCCTTGCCCGCCCGGTCCACGATCTCGCCGGTCACCCGGCCGGTCAGCTTCCCGTCGACGATCTCCAGCGTGTTCGCCTGGGCGAAGTCCAGCCCCAGCCGCTCCTTGAGATCGTCCGTGACCTGGGTGAACCCGCCCGAGACCACACCCACTTGGTAGCCGAGGCGCTTCAGCGTACGGATCAGGGTGCGCGCGCCGGGCGTCAGCCGCACCTCGCTGCGCACCTTGTCCACCACGGAGGCGTCCAGCCCTTCCAGCAGCGCCACGCGCGCGTGCAGCGACTGCTCGAAGTCCAGCTCCCCGCGCATCGCGGCCGCCGTCACCTCGGCGACCTTGTCCTCGCACCCGGCGTGCGCGGCGAAGAGCTCGATCACCTCGTCCTGGATCAGCGTGGAGTCCACGTCCATGACGACCAGGCGCTGCGCCCGCCGGTACAGCCCGGCCCCCACCACGGCGATGTCGACCCCGAGCCGTGCCGCGTCGGTCACCAGCGCGGTCCGCAGCGGTTCCGTCTCCACGCCGGACACCGCGAACTCCACCGCCGTCACCGGATACTTGGCGAGCCGGAAGATACGGTCGATGTTGCCGCCGGCCTTCGTTATCCGCGCGGCGATCGACGCCGTCGCCTCCGAGGTGAGGGGGTGGCCCAGCACGGTGACCAGGGAACGGCCGAGTCCGCGCGGACGGTTGTCGCCCCTGCCCGAGATGATCTCCGCCTGCATCTTCATGGACTCCGCCCAGCTGTGGACGGTCGCCCGCAGATCCCCTTCGAGCCCCTTGGGCGGTTCGCTCACCAGCGCGCACAGCACGATGCGGCCACGGGTGACGACCTGCTCGATGTCGACCACGTCGACCGCGTAGGCGGCGAGGGTGTCGAAGAGGCCGGCCGTGATGCCAGGCCGGTCCTTTCCGAAGATCTTGACCAGGAGAGTGGGAACGTCGGAGGTCTGCGATGCGCTCATGGTGCCTCCCACGGTATCCGCCCCGCAGCACCCCCCGCCTCCCAGGTCCGCCACCCGGACACCTACCGCAGCTGCGGGCAGTCGTGCCTCCCCCAGTGCCTTGAGGGCCTGGGAGGTGCCCCCAGGGCGGCACGGGTGGGCGGTGGGGGTCCCCCCCGCTCGAGCGCAGCCGAGAGTGGGGGAGGCACCGGACAGCGCCGCAAGCGAAACCCCGTACCCGAGCCCAATCGCCGGGCAACGTTCACCCGTCAGCGCCCACCCCCCGGCCCCCGCGGAGCCGGCGGTGGCGGGGGAGGCGGCCCCTCGTCCGGCCACAACGGTGGCCGCTCCCCGCCCGCCGACGCCTCGTCACGCCGGACACGCGAGCCGCGCCGCGGGCGACGCCCCGGCGGCGCAACGGGCCCGATCACGGTCGGCGCACCGTAGACATCGTGCGGCCCCCCACCGTCGTCAGCGCCCGCAACCGGCGGACCAGGCGGCCGGGAGTCCTCGGTCGGCTCCCCCAACGCCTCGGCCGGCACCCGCAGATACGGGTTCGTGTCCGGATTCGGCGGCCGGTAGGGAGCCCCCGGGGCGTACGGCCCCGGCCCGGCCGGCACCGCGCCTCCCCGCCCCTGCTCACCGGCGCCCCCGGCCCCCTCGGCACCGTCACCCCGTGCCGACACCGCCGCCCGCACCCCCGCCGCACCGCTCGCCCATGCCAACAGCCCCCCGGCCCCACCCGCGCCCGCACCCCACACCGCACTCAGCAGCAGGGCCGTGCCCAGATGCCCGCGCAGCTCGATGCCGGCGCCGAACGCGTCGAAGCCGAGCACCGACAGCGACGCGTCCGCGGAGACCTCCGTCAGCCACACCAGCAACGGCAGCGTGAGCGCCGTGGCCGCACCCAGGCGCAGCGCACACCGTCCCGCGAAGCGGGCCGCTCCCCGCTGCCCCACGGCCACCGGCGTGCGCACCGCCGTCAGTACCCCGGCGAGCAGCATCATCAGCGCGGCGGCCACGGCCAGCAGCCACACCCGCCCATCGAGCTCGGCCAGCCGCCCCAGCGTGACGGGCTCCTCGGAGCCGACCCGCAGAAGGTCGTCCACGGGATGGGGCAGCACATTGAGCAGGGCCCCGCTCGCTCGCCCGTCCCACGGGACGAACAGACCGACCGGAATCCCGAGCCACACCCCGTTCGGCGCCCCCAGCAGCGCCGCCCCCGCGATCCGCCGGGGGTGGTCGTCGCCGATCGCCGCGTACCCGGCCGCGGCGCAGCCCGCCGCCACCGCCACCAGCACCACCATGACCAGCGCGGAGACCGACGGACGTACGACCCGGTGCACAACGTCCCAACCGCGCGGCAGCGGCGTACGGCGGGACGCCAGCAGCGCGACGAGCAGCACACCGGCCGACCAGCCGAGACCGCCCAGGACTGTCGGCACCGTGTCGACGGTGAACCCGACCGCGGCCTCCGCCTCCACGAGGTCACCCACCCGGTCCGGCAGCAGCCCTCCGACATCGCCCAGCCCGGGGATCTCGACCCCGCCACCGCCCACGCCCGGCAGATCGTCCAGCCCCAACGAGCCCCCGTCGATGGTGATGACGTCGTGCCCCGCCCAGACCAGCCCGCCCGTCATCGCCACGAACAGCGCCACCACCGCGCCCGCGCGGGCGAGGAGTTCGGCCGGGGAGACCTCAACTCCCGCCGCTCGCAGGGACCGTAGGAAGAAGTACGACAGCAGCAGCGCCCCCACCAGGCTCACGCCCAGCGGTGTGACCTCGACGGCCGTCGAGGCATCCGCGCCCGACAGCCCGAACGCCGACACATCACCGGAAGGCGTGACCGAACCACCCGCCCCCAGCGCCACCACCGCGGCCGTCATCGGCCCCAGCGACCCGGCCGCGTCCGCGTCCAGCAGATGCAGCCCGAGTGCCGCCGTGCCCGCCATCCCGATCAGGGACCAGCTCACCGCGGCGACCGCGGACACCACCACATCGACCCACGGCACGCGTGTGCCGGCCCCGGCGGCGCCGACACCCGTCGCAGTACCCATGGCAGACCCCCCGATCCGCGGCGCGGCAAGAAGACCGCGCATGTCCCCCTCGCGTGGTTTACCACTCTCCGAGCCGATTTCAACCCCGCCGGAGCGCTCTGTCGACGGCTTGGTGCGCGCTCGTGACAAGGCCCGACTTTCGGTCAGAGGGCCGAGCCTGAAATAGTTCCCCCCGATGTTCGACATCCCTAGACTCCCTGCGATGGGGGAAACTCGGGGGACAACTCAGTGGGGCATGGAGTGCCGGAACTCGTACTGGAATCAAACGGACGTACCTGGACGCTCGATCCGTCCAGGGCCTACACCCTCGGACGCGATCCGCAGGGGGACGTCGTGCTGGACGACGCCAGGGTCTCCTGGCGTCACGCCACGATCAGCTTCAACGGGCGCAGTTGGGTCATCGAGGACCACGGCAGCACCAACGGCACGTTCGTGCAGGGGCAACGGATCCACCATCTGGAGTTCGGCTCCGACACGGTGCTGAACCTGGGCAACGCGACCGACGGGCCGCGCGTGACGCTGTCCGGCGTCGGCGCCGCGGCCGCCGCGCCCCAGGCACAGCCGCAGCAGCCGTACGCCGCCCAGGGCGCGAGCGCCGGCTGGGCCCAGCAGGCGCCGCCGCAGCAGCAGCCGCCCGCGCAGCCCGGCTGGCAGCAGCCGCAGCAGGCGCCGCAGCAGCAGCCCGCGCCGCACATCCCGCAGCAGCAGGGACCCGGCAGCGGCGCGGGGGCGCCGCCGGTCTACGGCGACCGCAGCCCCACCACGTTCCACCAGTTCTCCCTGGGCCGCGTGATGCGGATCGGCCGTGCGCTGGAGAACGACCTGGTCGTCTCCGACCTCCAGGTCTCCCGCAACCACGCCGAGTTCCACTCCACGCCCGACGGCCGCATGGAGATCCGCGACCTCGGCTCGCACAACGGCACCTACGTCAACGGTCTGCCGATCGCCAAGGGCGGCTCGCAGCTGCTCGGCCCCACCGACATCGTGGGCGTCGGTCACTCGACGTTCCGGATCGTGGGGGACCGGCTCGAGGAGTTCGTCGACACCGGTGAGGTGTCCTTCTCCGCACGCCATCTGACCGTCACGGTCGACGGCGGCAAGCAGATCCTCAAGGACGTCTCCTTCGGCGTCCCGGAGAAGTCGCTGATCGCGGTCATCGGCCCGTCCGGCTCCGGCAAGTCCACCCTGCTGAAGGCGCTCACCGGCTACCGCCCCGCCAACCAGGGCGAAGTTCTCTACGACAACCGGAACCTCTACAAGCAGTTCGCCGAGCTGCGCCAGCGCATCGGTCTGGTCCCGCAGGACGACATCCTGCACAAGGAGCTGACCGTCAAGAAGGCCCTCACGTACGCGGCCAAGCTCCGCTTCCCCGCCGACACCACGGCCGCGGAGCGCGAGTCCCGCATCGACGAGGTGCTCCGCGAGCTCAAGCTGGACATCCACAAGGACAAGAAGGTCACCTCCCTGTCCGGCGGACAGCGCAAGCGGGTCTCCGTGGCCCTGGAGCTGCTCACCAAGCCGTCGCTGATCTTCCTGGACGAGCCCACCTCCGGCCTCGACCCGGGCATGGACCGCGACGTCATGCAGCTGCTGCGCGGCCTCGCCGACGACGGCCGCACCGTCCTGGTCGTCACCCACTCGGTGGCCGAGCTGGCGATCTGCGACAAGCTGCTGGTGATGGCGCCGGGCGGCTCGGTCGCCTACTTCGGTCCGCCCGAGGAGGCGCTGAACTTCTTCGGCTACGACACCTGGGCCGATGTGTTCTCCGCCTTCGAGAACTACCGCGACTACGACTGGGCCGGCCGCTGGAAGGGCTCGCAGCACTACCAGATGTACGCCGCGGACATCGACGCGGTCGCGCCGCAGTCCGTACAGGTCCCGGCGATGCAGGCGATGAAGCCGCCCAAGCCGCAGGGATGGATGTCGCAGTTCGCCACGCTGGTGCGCCGCTACATCTCGGTGATCGTCTCCGACAAGGGCTTCCTCGCCCTGATGGTGATCCTCCCGGCGGTTCTCGGCGCGGTCAGCCTGCTCATCGACGCGGACAAGGGCCTGCTGCCCAACCCGCCCAACCCGCAGACCGGCCGGATCATTCCCAACGGCACGGCGACCACGGTGCTGCTGATCCTCGCGGTGGGCGCCTGTTTCGCGGGTGCCGCGAACTCCGTGCGTGAGCTGATCAAGGAACGGGTCATCTACGAGCGGGAGCGCGCCACCGGCCTGTCCCGCTCGGCGTACCTGATGTCCAAGGTGTTCGTGCTCGGCATGATCACCGTGCTGCAGGGCCTGCTGGTCGGTGTGATCGGCTTCTCCAGCCGCGAGATCCCCGAGGAGGGCCTGGTCTTCGGCGGCTTCACGCTGCTGGAGCTCTCGGTGCCGATCATGGCGCTCGGCTTCACCTCGATGATGTTCGGCCTGATCATCTCCGCGCTGGTGAAGACCGCCGAGAAGACCATGCCGCTGCTGGTGATGTTCGCGATCATCCAGGTCGTCTTCACCGGCTGTCTGTTCACGCTGCACGGCTCGATCGGCGTCAACCAGTTCTCGTTCCTGATGCCGTCGCGCTGGGCGGTCGCCGCCTCCGGCGCCACGCTGGACTTCAACAAGATCAGCCCGCCGGAGACGGCCGGCGACACCGACCCGCTGTGGGAGCACACGGTCGGGGCCTGGGCGATGGACATGGGCGCGCTGATCCTGCTCGGCGTGATCTGCGGCTTCTTCGTGGCCCGCTTCCTGCGCCGGCACGAGCCCGAGGTCATGCGCAAGTAGTCCGCGCCGTACGACCCCGAAGGGCGGCACCCCGTCAGGAGGGTGCCGCCCTTCGGCGTCTGTGTTCGCGTGAGAGGTCCGCGCCGACCTCAGTACGCGCTGTCGACGTTGTCCATGGTGCCGTACTTGTCGGCCGCGTAGTTGCAGGCGGCGGTGATGTTGGCGACCGGGTCGTAGATGTTCTTCGAGGTGCCCGGGACGTGGTACGCCTCGAACGTCGGCGGGATCACCTGCAGCAGACCCTTGGACGGGATGCCGTTCTGGGCGTTGATGTCCCAGAGGTTGATCGCCTTCGGGTTGCCGGAGGACTCCCGCATGATGTTGCGGTGGATGCCGTCGTAGGAGCCGGGGATGCCGTGCTTCTTCATGATGGCCAGGGACTCACGGATCCAGCCGTCCAGCGTGTTGCTGTACGTCTTGGGGGACGACTTGGCGGAGGCCTTCTTCACCGCGGTGCGCTCGGCGGCACGGCTCGCGGCCTCCTTGGCCTGGCGGGCCTTCTCCGCCTTGGCCTTCGCGGCGGCCGCGGCGGCCTTCTTCTGGGCGGCGGCCTCGGCCGCGGCTTCCTTCTTGGCGGCGATCTGCTCGACCTTGACGCTGGCGTCGGCGAGCTGGTCGGTGACGTCCGCCTTGACGCCCTGGATCGGCTCCGTGCTGTACGCGACGTTCGCCGTGGGGGCGGCGGCCTCGGTCGTGGTGGTCGTGGCCGCGTCGCTCGGCACGGCCGAGAGACCGATCGCGGCGGCGCCGAGGGCGGCGACACCGGCGACGGCGAGCTTGTGGTGACGGGTCAGGGCACGACTATGACCACGGGTGAGGATGTTCTTCGACATGCGGGACGGACCTCTTCGAATAGCGCGGAGGTCGCTCAATGTCCGGTGGGGACTTGGTGCTTCCGGCACAAACGCCGCGGGTTCACAACCCACGGCGCTGAGCGACGCAGCCATTCTTAGCGGCCGCAAAATGACGGGGCAAAGGTGTGACGTACGAAGCCGGGTAGTGGATCAGGGAGGGACACATCAGGGTGAATTGGGCAGTACGCCCCGCTCACATGGGTGTTATGTCTCTCCTACTCCCCTTCGTACGTGATGTGCGCCCTATGCCCGGCCTCACACGGGCCGCCCTCGGGCCTCACCCGCAGTTGCGTCAGCAATGCTCTCGGTGAGCGGACCCGGTCGTTCCGGAAGGAGGAGATGCACATCCCCGAACTCGTGCCACAGATAGCGCCCGCGCAGCGCCTCCTCGTACCCGCGGTCGATCGCCACCCGCCCCGCGACCGCCTCCAGCATCAGCAGATGCGACGCCTCCGGCTCGTGCAGCCCCGTCAGCAGCCCGTCCACCACCCGCACCCCACGCTCCGGAGTCACCACCAGATCGGTCCACCCCGACCGGGCCCGCACTACCCCGTCCGGCCCGGCGGCCGACTCCACGGCCCGTACGGCGGTCGTCCCCACCGCGATCACCCGGCCACCCCCCGCGCGCACCGCGCCGATCAGCCGCGCCGATGCCTCCGGCACCGCGTACCGCTCCGGATACGGCGGCTCGTGCACCTCCGCCGAAGCCACCCCCGTGTGCAGCGTGACCGGCGCGAACTGCACCCCCCGGCTCACCAGCTCCGCCACCATCCGCGCGGTGAACGGACGTCCCGCGCTCGGCATCTCCGCACTGCCCGCACCGTCCACCGACGGCAGCGCGAACACCGTCTGGTACGCCGACAACGGCTGGTCCCGCTCCGTGTAGGCGTACCGGATGGCCCGCCCGTGCTCCCGCAGCAGCCCCAGCACGTCCCGCGACACACGCGCCCACCACAACCGCTCGCCCCGCGCGCTCAGCGGCTCCTCCAGCACCAGCCGCGCGCCCCCGGCCAGACGCACCTCCCTCCCCGCGGGCCCACCCGCGCGCGCACGCGTGGTACCGCGTCCGTCGGGATCCCGCAGCTCGACCGCCCAGCGGCCGTCGTCACCACGCGTGGAGAAGTGCACCACCACGCGCGCGTGCCCGATCCACCCGCCGACGGCCGCCGCCAGCGTGGGCGAGGTGTTCACCACCAGCAGGTCCCCCGCGCGCAGCAGGCGCGGCAGCTCCACGAAGGCGTGATGCGACACCTCCGCGCCCCGCGACACCAGCAGCCGCACCGAGTCCCGGCCGAGCCCCGGCCCGCGCTGCTCGACCGGCACCCGCGCGGACAGCTCCTCGGGCACCCGGACCGTCAGCGTCACCGCCGTCCCTCCAGCAGTGCGGGAGCGGCGTAGCGGCCGCTCGCCGGCCGCTCGTCCAGCAACCGCAGGAACGCGGGCACCACACGGTCCGGCTCCGGCCGCGGATCGTCGTCGTCCGGTACGGCCGCCGCGTACAGGTCCGTCGCCATGTCGCCCGGATCGACCGACCACACCCGCAGCCCCGGCTCCTCCACCGCCAGCACCGCCGCCAGCTGGTCCAGCCCCGCCTTGGACGCCCCGTACCCGCCCCAGGTGGGATACGCCTCCGCGGCGGCGTCCGAGCTCACCGCGAGCACCGCCCCCGCGGGCGCCGCCCGCAGCAGCGGCAGCGCCTCCTGCACCAGCCCCAGCGCCGCCACCAGGTTCACCTCCAGCGCCCGCCGCAAACCCTCCAGCGGCAGGTCCTCCAGCCGTACCAGCGGCTCGGCGCCCAGCGCGCTGGCGTTGTGCACCACCAGATCCACCCCGCCCAGCCGCCACGCCGCCGCCACCAGCTCCGCGCGGTGACCGGCGTCCGTGACGTCCCCGGGCAGCGCGGCCACGCGCGTGCCGTGCGCCGACAGCAGCCCCGCCGCCTCGGCCAGCGGGACCGGACCGCGCGCGTCCAGCACCAGATCCCAGCCACGCTCCGCCAGCGCCCGGCCGAGTGCCATTCCCAGCCCCTTCGAAGCCCCCGTGATGATCGCAACCGGCATGGTCACCCGTCCCCTCGTCGTCGGCGCCGCGTGATCGGCGTGCCCTCAACGTAGGGACCCGCTCCCCGCCGTCGCCTCGGGCCGGGGACGCAGTGACCCGGGTCCGTTCGGCCTACGCCGCCGTTCCCGGGCCCCTGGTCCTACGCCGCCGGACCGGAGGGGGACCGCGGACCTAGGACCATCGCCCGGCCGAGGGCCGCCACCTGCCCGATCCGCTCCGTCACAGCCCGCCGGTACGGTGAGGAACATGAGCCACGGTCCCCGGTCCGGCCTCGCCGCGGTCAGTTCCGCGTTGCTGGCCATGAGCAGGCACCTCGAGGTACGCGACGTCCTCAAGACGATCGTCGCCTCGGCCCGCGAACTCCTCGACGCGCAGTACGCCGCCCTCGGCGTGCCCGACGACCACGGCGGATTCGCCCAGTTCGTGGTCGACGGCGTCAGCGACGACCAGTGGAAGGCCATCGGCCCCCTCCCGCGCCGGCACGGGATCCTCGCCGCGATGCTCGACGAGGCCGCCCCGCAGCGCCTCGCCGACGTGCGCCGCGACCCCCGCTTCGAGGGCTGGCCCAGCGCCCACCCCGACCTGGCCGACTTCCTGGGCCTGCCCATCCGCGACGGCGACGAGGTCATCGGCGCCCTGTTCCTGGCCAACAAGAGGTGCCCCAAGCCCGAGGGCACCTGCGGCTTCACCGAGGACGACGAGGAACTGCTCGGCATCCTCGCCCAGCACGCCGCGATCGCCCTCACCAACGCCCGGCTCTACGAACGCAGCCGCGAACTGACCATCGCCGAGGAACGCTCCCGCCTCGCCCACGAGCTCCACGACGCCGTCAGCCAGAAGCTCTTCTCCCTGCGGCTCACCGCCCAGGCCGCCGCCCGCCTCGTCGACCGCGACCCCTCCCGCGCCAAGGGCGAACTCCAGCAGGTCGCCGCCCTGGCCGCCGAAGCCGCCGACGAACTGCGCGCGGCGGTCGTCGAGCTGCGCCCCGCGGCCCTCGACGAGGACGGCCTCGTCGCCACCCTCCGCACCCAGATACAGGTCCTGGACCGCGCCCACACCGCGCGCGTGACCTTCACCGGCCACGGCGTGCGCGCCCTGCCCGCCGCCCAGGAGGAGGCGGTGCTGCGCGTCGCCCAGGAGGCGCTGCACAACGCCCTGCGGCACTCCGGGGGCGACCACGTCGACGTCACCCTGGACCGCAGGGGCGGCGGAGCGGTCCTGCGGGTCACGGACGACGGCAGCGGATTCGACCCCCGGATCGTCCGTCGCGCGGGCCGCCATCTGGGCCTGGTCTCCATGCGGGACCGGGCGAGCGGGGTCGGCGGCACGCTGACCGTGGAATCGGCGCCCGGCAAGGGCACCACGATCGAGATGGAGGTCCCCGGTGGCTGACGCAATCAAGGTGCTGCTGGTCGACGATCACCAGGTGGTACGCCGGGGCCTGCGCACCTTCCTCGAGGTGCAGGACGACATCGAGGTCGTCGGCGAGGCCGCGGACGGTGCCGAAGGAGTCGCCCTGGCGGGGGAGCTGGGACCCGACGTCATCCTCATGGACGTCAAGATGCCGGGCATGGACGGCGTCGACGCGCTGCGCCGGCTCCGCGAACTCGACCACCCCGCGCGCGTGCTGATCGTCACCAGCTTCACCGAACAGCGCACCGTGGTCCCGGCCCTGCGCGCGGGCGCCGCCGGCTATGTCTACAAGGACGTCGACCCCGACGCACTCGCCGGGGCCATACGCTCCGTGCACGCCGGGCACGTGCTGCTCCAGGCGGAGGTGGCCGGCGCGCTGCTGTCACAGGAGGAGACCGGCTCGGGCCCGGGACGCGCGGGCTCCCTCACCGAACGGGAGCGCGAAGTGCTCGGGCTCATCGCGGACGGCCGCGCCAACCGGGAGATCGCCCGCGCCCTGGTGCTCTCCGAGAAGACGGTGAAGACCCACGTCTCGAACATCCTGATGAAGCTCGACCTGGCGGACCGCACCCAGGCCGCGCTCTGGGCCGTGCGCCACGGTCTCAGCGGCTGACCCGGACGCCGCGGCCGGATGGAAGGTTCCCCTCCGATCCGAGATTCATACCGTAGTGGGAATGTCCCCCGGACGGCCGTATCCATCGTCGGCGCCGACCGTTCTCCAGGGCACGCTGCGGCGCCTGCCGCAGCGATCGCAAGGAGGGCTCCGAAAGTGAAGAACCTGAAGAAGGCAGCGGCCGTGACGATGGTGGCCGGCGGTCTGCTCGCCGCCGGTACCGGCATGGCCTCCGCCACCGAGGGCAGCCACGCGCACGGCGAGGCCGTGGGCTCCCCGGGCGTCGTCTCCGGCAACGTCATCCAGGTCCCGGTCGACGTCCCGGTCAACGTGTCCGGCAACAGCGTCAACGTCATCGGCCTGCTGAACCCGGCCTTCGGCAACACCGCCGTCAACCACTGACGCACCCCGGCACAGCCCCGGCCGCCCGCCCCCACCGAGCGCCGGGGCTGCCGCACACCACCCCTTCCACGGCCCGCTCCCGCGTTCCCGCGCACAGTCGTGCCGCAGCTCCCGCGTTCCCGCGGGCATTCGTGCCGCTGGCGCGGCACGGGTGGGCGCGACGGCGCCCCGCTGGCGCCGGGCTGCGCGGACATCCCCCGGCCGACACCCACACCGGGCACCTCAGCAGCGCACCGGCCGACCCTCACCCCACCCCCCGCTCCTCAACAACGGAGTTGTACGCAGCCACCTGCGCCCGCCGAGCCGTCCGCTCCACCGGCCGCAACGCCCCCGCCCGCGCCGCCATCTCCGACGCACTCACCGCACCCCCGTGCCCCTTCGCCCCCGCCAGCGAAACCAACGCCCCCACCCGCTGCGCCAACTCCAGCACCCGCACCGCCCGAGGCGGATACCCCGGCGCCAACACCTCCCGCCCCCGCAGCGCCCGCGCCCGGTACGCCTCGATCGCCGCCTGAGCCACCGGCCCCGACCCGGCCACATCCAGCCGTGTCAGCACTTCCGTCGCCTCCCGCAACGCCTCCGCCAGCTCCCGCTCCGCCTCCCCGAGCGACGGCACATCCGCGGGCGGCGCCTCCCGGACCGGCAGACAGTGCCAGACCACCTCGACATGCACATCACCCGAGGGCCCGGCCTCGTACACCTCCGGCACCAGCCCCAGCGCGGCCCCGGAACAGACCACGGCCTCCTCCGCCTCGAGCGCCCGCGCATTGAACTCCGGCGGCCCGCTCAGCCCCAGCGGATGCCCCGGCGCCGGCAGCGCCACCCGCAGCCCGGTCACCCCCAGCGCCCGCAGCCGCCCCAGCGCCAGCGTGAGCCCCACCGGCGCGGACTCGCCGGGCACCCCCTCCACCCGGTGCACCGCGTCCTCCCCGACGACGGCGACCACGGCGTCATCCGGCGGGACAAGACCGGCAAGCAGGGCGTTTCCCCAAGCGGCAAGGCGTCCAGAGCGAGGTTCCGAAAGCATGCGTACACCCTAGACAGAGCCCGAGAACCGGACCGATGGAATGCCCGGCCCGACCGGTGGCGTAGATTTCATGGAGGGCTGCGCCCACGGGTGCGGCGGACCAGCCCACAGGCGTACGCGACAGCCGAGACCCGGCCACACTGCAAGGGGAGACAACGCGCTCATGAGCGATGTTCTGGAGCTTCAGGACGTATCCGTGGTCCGCGAGGGCCGGGCTCTGGTGGACCAGGTCTCCTGGTCGGTCAAGGAGGGCGAGCGCTGGGTCATCCTCGGCCCCAACGGGGCCGGCAAGACGACCCTCCTCAATATCGCCTCCAGCTACCTCTACCCCAGCAAGGGCACCGCCACCATCCTCGGCGAGACCCTCGGCAGGCCCGGCACGGACGTCTTCGAGCTGCGCCCCCGCATCGGCATGGCCGGTCTCGCCATGGCCGACAAGCTCCCCAAGAAGCAGACGGTCCTGCAGACCGTGCTCACCGCCGCCTACGGCATGACCGCCGGCTGGCAGGAGGAGTACGAGGACATCGACGAACAGCGCGCCCGCGCCTTCCTCGACCGCCTCGGCATGTCCGAATACCTGGACCGCAGGTTCGGCACCCTCTCCGAGGGCGAGCGCAAGCGCACCCTCATCGCCCGCGCCCTGATGACCGACCCCGAGCTGCTGCTCCTCGACGAGCCCGCGGCCGGACTCGACCTCGGCGGCCGCGAGGACCTCGTCCGCCGCCTCGGCCGGCTCGCCCGCGACCCGATCGCCCCCTCCATGATCATGGTCACCCACCACGTCGAGGAGATCGCCCCGGGCTTCACCCACGTCCTGATGATCCGCCAGGGCAAGGTCCTCGCGGCCGGCCCGCTGGAGCTCGAACTCACCTCCCGCAACCTCTCCCTCTGCTTCGGCCTCCCCCTCGTCGTCGAACAGGTCGGCGACCGCTGGACCGCCCAGGGCCTCCCGATGACCTGAGCCCTTCCCGGCAGCCAAAGACCCGCGCCGCACGGCGCGTTCAAACTGGTCGGCGCCCTGTCGGCGACCGGGTGCGCGGTCCTACCATGACCAGGTGGACATCGACGCATGGCTGTGGTGGCTGATCGGCGCGGCGGCACTCGGCATCGGGCTCGTGATCACCGCGATGCCCGAACTCGGCATGCTCGCGGTGGGTGCCGTCGCCGCGGCAGTGGTCTCGGGTTTCTTCGGCGGCGGCGCGGTCGCCCAGGTCGCGGTCTTCGCGATCGTCTCCACCGCGCTCATCGCCGTCGTACGGCCCATCGCCAACAGACATCGGGCCCAGCGGCCCCAACTCGCCACCGGCGTGGACGCCCTGAAGGGCAAACAGGCCGTGGTGCTGGAGCGCGTCGACGCCTCCGGCGGCAGGATCAAGCTGGCCGGCGAGGTCTGGTCGGCACGCGCCCTCGACGCCGGCCGCGCCTACGACGTGGGCCAGGAAGTGGACGTCGTGGACATCGAGGGGGCCACGGCGATCGTCATGTGACCCGCCGCGACACAACTGGGGCGAACAACCCCCCAGTTGCACCGATGGTCTGTCAGACTCGACCGGAAAGATCTTCAACAGCGAGATCTTCCGCAGGCACAGGATCTGCCGTAGGCGCCGAGGCGAAGAAGGGTTCGGGGAACCGACGATGCAACCGATCATCATCGTCCTGATCATTCTGGTGGTGTTGGTCTTCATCGCCCTGATCAAGACGATCCAAGTCATCCCACAGGCCAGCGCGGCCATCGTCGAGCGCTTCGGCCGCTACACGCGGACACTCAACGCGGGCCTCAACATCGTCGTCCCGTTCATCGACACCATCCGCAACCGCATCGACCTGCGTGAACAGGTCGTGCCGTTCCCGCCGCAGCCGGTGATCACCCAGGACAACCTGGTCGTCAACATCGACACCGTCATCTACTACCAGGTGACCGACGCCCGCGCCGCCACCTACGAGGTCGCCAGCTACATCCAGGCGATCGAGCAGCTCACCGTCACGACGCTGCGCAACATCATCGGCGGCATGGACCTCGAGCGGACCCTCACCTCCCGCGAGGAGATCAACGCGGCCCTGCGCGGCGTCCTCGACGAGGCCACCGGCAAGTGGGGCATCCGCGTCAACCGCGTCGAGCTCAAGGCCATCGAACCGCCCACTTCCATCCAGGACTCGATGGAGAAGCAGATGCGCGCCGACCGCGACAAGCGCGCCGCCATCCTCCAGGCCGAGGGCGTCCGGCAGTCCGAGATCCTACGCGCCGAGGGCGAGAAGCAGTCCCAGATCCTGCGCGCCGAGGGTGAGGCCAAGGCCGCCGCCCTGCGCGCCGAGGGCGAGGCCCAGGCCGTCCGCACGGTCTTCGAAGCCATCCACGCCGGCGACCCGGACCAGAAGCTGCTCTCCTACCAGTACCTCCAGATGCTGCCGAAGATCGCCGAGGGCGACGCCAACAAGCTCTGGATCGTCCCCAGCGAGATCGGCGACGCCCTCAAGGGCCTCTCCGGAGCCGTGGGCAACTTCGGCTCCATGGGCGGCAACGGCACCTCAGGAGGCACCGTCCCCGCCCAGGAACGCCGCGAAAAGCCCTCGATCGACTGAAAGCACCCGGAAATCACAGGTTCCCCGCACCCCCTCAGGGGCGCGGGGAACCATCTCCGTCACGCCGCGGCCGACGCCAGCCACTCGGGCAGCGCCTCGAACTCCTCCGCGCCCAGCGCCAAGAGCATCGCGTCCGCGGGCGTCGGCTCGAACGGCTCACGCAGCAACGGCATACCCGCCTGCTCCGGCGTCCGGTTCGCCTTCCGGTGGTTGTCCTCCGCGCACGACGCCACCGTGTTCAGCCATGTGTCCTGTCCGCCGTGCGACCGGGGCACCACGTGGTCCACGGTCGTCGCCCGCCGTCCGCAGTACGCGCACCGGTGCCGGTCCCGCACCAGGACACCCCGCCTCGACCACGGCGCTTGTCTTCGGAACGGCACCCTCACGTACTGGCAGAGCCTGATCACCCGAGGCACCGGTATGTCGACCGCGGCTCCGCGCATACGCAGTTCGGGGTGGGCCTGCTCGACGACGGCCTTGTCCTGAAGCACCAGAACGACGGCACGGTTCAGCGTCACCGTCGACAACGGCTCGAAGCTCGCGTTCAGTACCAGCGTGTCCCGCATACCAGCCCACCTCCCGTGTGCACCGGCCCACCCCTCGGCGGGCTGGGATCAACTCTGGCCGGGCACGCCGAGATGGACAACGCAATATCTGCTGCTCGTACGGGAGGTGACTCCCGCGACCCCCGGCAACAAAAATGCCCGCCCCTGATCAATTCCAAGACCAGAGGCGGGCAAACGTTCCATGAACGATCGGAGCCGCTCGAACCGCTCAGGACTCCGCGGGAACCTCGTACTCACCGATCACATGGGCGCGCGCGAGCGTGTGGAACCGCAGGTTGAAGCCCACGACGGCAGGAGACGCGTCGGCGTCCGGACCCAGCTTCGCCTGATCCACCGCGTACACCGTGAACACGTACCGGTGCGGCCCGTCACCGGGCGGCGGCGCGGCACCGCCGAAGTCCTTGCTGCCGTAGTCGTTGCGCGCGTGCACCGCGCCCTCCGGCAGCCCTTCGAAGGTGCCGCTGCCGGCACCCACCGGCAGCTCGGTCACCGAGGCCGGGATGTCGAACACCACCCAGTGCCAGAACCCGCTGCCCGTCGGGGCGTCCGGGTCGTAGCAGGTCACCGCGAAGCTCTTGGTCTCCGGCGGGAAGCCTTCCCAGCGCAGGTGCGGTGAGGTGTTGCCGGCCGTGTGAACCTGAGCGTCCTTGAGCGTGGCCCCGTCCTTCACATCGTCACTCGTCACCGTGAAGGACGGCACGGGCGGATGGAAGTCGTGGGGGAGCGGCCGCCGCTTGAGCTCGGTCACCTCGGTACCTCCTGATCGTCAGCGTTCGGTCGGGACCGAGCCTAGAACCAGTTGCGCTTGCTGCCGACCTCCGACAGCCACTGGTTGAGGTATGCCGTCCAGTCGGTCCCCTGGTAGTCGTTCAGCCCCACCTTGAAGGACCGGAAGGTGTCACTGCCCTCGCTGAACAGACCCGGCTTCTTGTCCATCTCCAGCACGACGTCCATGGCCTGCTCGTCGGCCACGAAGCTCAGCTCCACCTGGTTCAGCCCGCGGTACTGCTGCGGCGGGAAGAACTCGATCTCCTGGTAGAACGGCAGCTTCTGCCGGGTCCCCCGGATGTGGCCGCGCTCCATGTCGGCGCTCTTGAACCGGAAGCCCAGCTGGATGAAGGCGTCCAGGATCGCCTTCTGCGCCGGCAGCGGGTGCACGTTGATCGGGTCCAGGTCGCCCGAGTCCACGGCACGCGCGATCTCCAGCTCGGTGGTCACACCGATGTTCATCCCGCGCAGCGACTGGCCGTCGATCATCGTGATCGGCGTCTCCCACGGGATCTCCAGACCGAACTGCACCGCGTGCACGGCACCCGCCTGGAGCTCGAAGGCACCCCCGAGCCGCGACTTCGTGAACTCGATGTCCTGCCTGTACTCCTGGTCGCCGCTCTCCACCTCGACCTTGGCCTGCAGTCCGACCGACAGACCCTCGATCTGCTGGTTGACGGACCCGCCCTGAATCCGCACCTCGCCCTGGACGACACCGCCCGGAACGACGTTGACCTCGTGCAGCACGGTCTCGACCGAGGCCCCGCCGGCACCCAGACTCGCCAGCAGCTTCTTGAACGCCATGTCTCTCCCTTTGTCGCCCTGTCGCTATCGCTTCGCTAGGACCCTTGATCCCTAACAACGCGATCCGGCCGTGGCCGGTTCCGTCGCCCTCACCCTGACAAGTGCGGCGCCCGGTGACCACCCCGCGGCACCGGCCGTCTCCAGTACCCTCGGACGGCATGATCGCGACCCCCGACCGTACGCCCCTGCCCAGGAAGTTCTTCGACCGCCCCGTCCTCGAGGTCGCCCCCGATCTCCTCGGCCGGATCCTGGTCCGCAGCACCCCGGACGGTCCGATCGCACTCCGCCTGACCGAGGTCGAGGCCTACGACGGACAGAACGATCCCGGCTCCCACGCCTATCGCGGTCGCACGGCCCGCAATGAGGTGATGTTCGGTGCGCCAGGCCATGTGTACGTCTACTTCACCTACGGCATGTGGTTCTGCATGAACCTGGTGTGCGGTCCCGAGGGCCGGGCGAGCGCGGTGCTGCTGCGGGCGGGCGAGATCATCGAGGGCGCCGAGCTGGCTCGCACCCGCCGGCTCTCGGCCCGCAACGACAAGGAATTGGCCAAAGGCCCGGCCCGCCTGGCCACGGCCCTCGGCGTCGACCGCGCCCTCAACGGCACCGACGCCTGCGCCACCGACGACACCCCCCTTCGTATCCTCACCGGCACTGCCACACCCTCCGAGCAGGTGAGGAACGGTCCGCGCACGGGTGTCTCGGGCGAGGGAGCCGCCCACCCCTGGCGCTACTGGGTCGCCGACGATGCCACGGTGAGCCCTTATCGGGCCCACGTGCCGCGGCGCCGGCGAAGTTGACTCGGCCTCGGAAGGTGCGTAATGTAGCCCAAGCCGCTTGAACCGGGTACGGCGATCGCCTGCAGCCGGAAGCGGCCAACCCACTACCTACGATCACCCTTCAGCAGGGTCGAATTCGTCATGTCCGCATGCCTGAATTCAGCACCGCAGAGCCCGATTATGACTCGAGCGGGGGAATCGGCTAACGTAGTGAATGTCGAAAGGCCGACGGCGAAAGCCAGGGGCTCGACGGCAAAACCCGCCGACCGGGATTCGGGTCCGAAAGGATCTGATAGAGTCGGAAACACCGAAGGGAAGCGCCCGGAGGAAAGCCCGAGAGGGTGAGTACGAAGGAAGCGTCCGTTCCTTGAGAACTCAACAGCGTGCCAAAAGTCAACGCCAGATATGTTGATACCCCGTCCATCCTGTTTCGGATGGTCGAGGTTCCTTTGAAAAAACACAGCGAGGACGCTGTGAACGTCGGGACTATTCCTCCCGATGTTCCGCTCTCGTGATGTGTCACCCGATTACGGGTAAACATTCACGGAGAGTTTGATCCTGGCTCAGGACGAACGCTGGCGGCGTGCTTAACACATGCAAGTCGAACGATGAACCACTTCGGTG